>JAAZOZ010000148.1 GCA_012797505.1 Smithella sp.
GGATTCGGAAACGGGCTTAACGAACACTCCCATGGAATTCATGATAATTCCGATGCCGGCAAAATTGAGAAAAAAGGCGCCGACGACAATCCACCATCCGTAAAAAATTCTGGAACGATCAGCCATACCTTATTTTGTTGTTTACCGACAGGCCGTCTTCTTTCTCATTCCTCCTGCGACCAAACGATCTCGGCCTCTTCGGCCAGGCCCAGTGCGATGAGTTTTTTACGGGACGGCACGCCGCGGGCGGGATCGAATTGCATCAATTCGTAAAACTGATTTTTCATCTCGTCGAAATGGATTTCAATGCCGGCCGTATCCCCGTCCCGCGCCGGTTCTTTCATGCGCGGGGTCAGATCATCATCAGCCGCCCTGAAGCCGAATCGGTAGTTGATGCAGCGCTTCAGGCTGAAAACACGCATTCCTGCCTCCATCATGGCGGGAACGTCATACCCGTATCCGGCCGCCGCGTTGATCAACTCCACAATCTCCGGAAGGGTCAGCGACCGGTCGGCAAACTGGCAAAGGCAGGCGCTGTTTTCGATGCCGCCGATCGCCGCCGCGAGCACCATGGTTTCGGCTTTCTTGACGTGCGTCAGCGCTTCCAGGTCGAACTCAAAGTTGATTTCAGGATAGTTGCACGCTCCGGTTTCCATGAAATGCATCGCCGACTGCACGTGGCAGGCGCCCCGGGGGCTCACCGCGTAGGCCAGGGCGTGCCCGTGGCCGCCCCGGGTGTCGTGCATCGGCGCCTCCAGGCCTTTGCTCTGCGCCGTATAGGCAATGGAATCGGCGCCGATGGAACGCGCCGCGGCCGCGCTCCCCATGGACAGCAGAGCTCCCAGTTTGCCGTCCCGCGCGGCCATCATCGGGAGAATCCTGCGCACCACCGTATCCATATCGCCCCAGATCAACGGAATGCCGCCGGTCTGCTCATCCGAGAGGTGTCCCTTTTCATAGGCTTCCATCGCCCAGGCAATCGTGGCGCCCGCGCTGATGGTGTCCATGCCGAGATCATTGCAGATCCGGGCCGCCTTGCACACAGCCGCAAGGTCCGGGGAGCCCTGCAGGCAGCCGAACGCCACGACGGTCTCATATTCCGGACCCGGCCCTTCGTCCACGGCAAACGGCCCTTCGTCCACCTGCACGATTCTCTTGCAGGCGACCGCGCAGTACGCGCAGGTGGCGGTTTTTTTGAGATACGTCTCCGACAGGGTGCTTCCGGTAAGGGCGGAGGCCATTTCCTCGTCATAGCTGGATGTCCAGTTGCGCATCGGCACGTCTCCGTCGTACATGTGCCCCTCCAGATTCCCGGACGTGCCGTAGTCGTGAAGAATCTGGGAAATCAGATAATCCTTGATGCGCGGGTTCAACTCCCGGGTGAGCGATTTGATCCGATCCGGGTCGGCCAGAGAAAGCGTCCCCGCGCCGGACTGCACAACCAGCGCCTTCAGGTTCTTGGCGCCCATGACGGCGCCCATGCCGCACCGGCCGAAGGCATGATGGGCTTCGTTGAGGATGCAGGCAAAGGGAACTCCGTTTTCACCGGCCGGACCGATGACCAGGGACGTTGACTTTTTTCCGTAGGTTTTTTTGAGCTCCCGCGTGCACTCCAGAACCCCCATGCCCCAGAGATTTCCCGCGTCCCGGACGGACACGGATTCGTTTTCAATCAGGAGCACGGACGGACTCTTTGCTCTGCCGGATAAAATCAGACCGTCGAACCCGGCAAGCCTGAGCGCCGGGGGAAAATGGCCGCCGCAGGAGGATTCCGCGATTCCGCCGGTCAGCGGCGAACGCGCGGTCGCGTTCATTCGGCTGACGCCGGAGAGCTTGACGCCGGTCAGCGGACCGTTCATCAGAATCAGAATCGCTTCGGGAGAAAGGGGATCGGCGGAAAAATCGGCCCGGTCCCAGAAGAGTCTGGCGGCCAGGCCGCTGCCGCCGATATAGCGGCGGTAGGTTTCTTCCGGCAGTTGAAGAATGCTGACGGTCCCGCTGGAAAGATCAACGTCGGCAATCCGGCCCGTGTTTCCCTTCATATCGTCGCTCCTTGCCGTTTGTCGCAACCCCTGTCCCGCAAACCATCCGGAAGAAACCCGGATCAACGAAACGACAGCGCTGACAGGGGTTTATGCAAAGCTTTCTGCAAACCTTACATCCTCGGCCGCAATGCCGCCGGAAAAAATTTTATTTTTTCGTGACGATCAGGCGCTCAAGGCCCATTTCCTTTAAAGCCACCGGAAAGAGCTGAAACGCGGGTTTGATGACCGGCAGCAGCTTCAGCATGGCGGTGACCTTTCCGCCCTGCTTGATGATGCCTTTGGTGATCCCGGCAATCGGATTTTCCAGGCCGTGCCAGAACCGGTGGGAATGGTCGGCCGGCTGCTTGGACCACACATCCTCCTTGAGATCGCAGGGGCCCAGATAGAAGGAGCCGTAATAGCCGGGCTTCGACGGCGGGTTTTTCAGGTCAATCGTGATTTCCGCGTCCGGGTCCGTGTACATGAATTTAATGATGATGCCCGCCTTGCTCATCTTCGTGCCGATCTTCTCGTCTTTCAGCACCCGGTCCAGAAAATATCCGTAAATTCTGTAGAGATCCTCCGCATCCTTGTAATACTGGCTCATTGCCGCCTCCTTATATCACTCGTTAAAAGTCGAAGAGAAGTCCGCGCTGCAACTCTCCCGGATCAACCAATCGAACGAAACGGGCAACGTCACCGCCTCGCATCCTCCAGGCTCTTGCCGGGCGGCAGCGTGCCATCGAGAAAGAAATTTTCGTAGATCGCTCCGACCAGCAGCCGATTCTTCCAGGATGCGGCCACACTGGAACCGGACAATTCTTTCCCGTCGTTCTGATAGACCCGCGCTACGTCGTAGCCGCCGTTTTTCAAAGGCAGCACGCGGACCACCTCGGACGGGGAAAGCTTGGACGCATCCTTCGAGTGGGCCACAAACGACAACCGTTTGGTATGGCATCCGGCCCAGATCGACCCGTCGGGGAGAACGTCCAGGTTATCCACGCCGCTGTTGAGTTCGATGACCCCCTTCTCGGCCAGGTCGCCCGTTTGAATATTGCGTGCATAAACATGAATCTTTCGTCCAACAGTGGCTCCCCCTTACCCTGCTTTGCCGTCGGGGCTCTGCGCGATGCCGTTGGCGTAACCGATGCCTCCCGCGACTTTTTTGAATTGTCCGCCGTCGTAATAAAGAACATGGAAAACCGGAATCTGAAGATAATTTTCCAGCATCTTTCCCCCCTTCGAGGTCCAGCCGTGATCGATGGTCACATAGAACTGACGGGGACCCACCCCGAGAATATCGTTCGGCGTCGTCAATTCCGGGCTTTTGATGGTTTCCAGATAGCGCAGCTTTCCGTCGCGATAGGAAAAAATCTCCACGGTGCAAACGCCTGTGGTTTCAAAAAAATGACGGGCCTCACCCATGTTGATGACGAAGAGCCGTTTGCCGCCGTCGGGCCCGTGATATAAATGGATTCCGTGGGCGTCAGATGGCCCGGGAAGTCTGTTTTCAAAAGGACGGGCCCGGCGCCGGGCGCTGCAAGATCATAGGCCAGAATGCCGGAGGTTGGACGCTTTTGACCGGCGATGGCCGCCCGGCGGTCGGTGAACGATCCCAGCGCCACGGCCGCGCCGCGATCGATATCGATATCCTCGACGCCGGGAAATCCAGGGACGGCGACAAAACTGTAGAGGGAAAAGGGTTCTATCCTTTTGAGTTCGCCGGCGTTCCAGAGCGTCTTCACGAGAAACACCACAATCAGAACAACAACAGCACAAACAAGAATAATGATTTTCTTCATGCTTTGTTCCTTTCTGTTCGGGCCTCCGGAAAAGGCTTTTTATTTGCGCTGGTCGAAGCGCCTGCCGAAGATCATGCCGGCAATCCCGATCTTCAGCATCTGAATCGTGCCGCCCGCCACCCCCCAGGCCTTCGCGTCGCGGTACATGCGCTCCACGGGAAATTCCATGCTGTAGCCGTATCCCCCGAACACCTGCATGGCCGTGCTCGTCACGTCCACCACCATTTCGTTGGCGTAAGCCTTGGCCATCGAGGCCTCATAAATCGACGGCAGTCCCTGCCCCGCGCCGCTGACGGCCCGATACACCAGAAGCCTGGCCGCGTCGATTTTCGCGGCCATATCCGCCATCATGAACTGCACCGCCTGGAATTCACAGATCGGCCGGTTGAAGGCCTTTCTTTCCATGGCGTAGGCTTTTGCCTCCTCAAACGCGCCGCCCGCGATCCCCAGACACATCGAAGCATTGCCGCATCGCTCGATATCGAAAGTCCACATCAGCTTGCCGAACTCGCCCGGCGCAATCACCAGGTTCTTCTTCGGAACTCGCACGTTGTCAAAGATGAGATCGCAGGAGGGCATGCCCCGAAGGCCCATGAATTTTTCCTGCTTGCCGAACGTGAAGCCGGGCGATCCCTTCTCCACCAGCAGGCCGCCGATGCCCTTGTACCCTTTCACGCCGCCGAAGCGGGTATAGACCAAGTAGTGGCTCGCGTGTCCGCCGCCGGAGATGAAGCATTTGCGGCCGTTGAGGATATAACCGTCGCCGTCCTCATCGGCGTGCGTCGTGAGAGCGGTGAGGTCGGAGCCCGCTTCCGGCTCGGTCATGCAGACGGACACGCTGAGTTCACCCCCGCAGACACCCGGGATGATCGCTTTTTTCTGCTCCGGGGTTCCGAAAATATCAATGACCCGGACCGGCCCGACGTTGGATTCGAAGACCGGCCCCGCAATGATAGGGCTGAATTTGGCCAGCTCCTCGATGCACAGAATCGCGTTGAGAGCCGGCTGGCCCCCTCCGCCATGCTCGGCCGAGATCGTCATGCCCAGGAGCCCGAGATCCGCGTACTTTTTCAACAGGTCGTACGGGAATTCCCCCGTTTCATCAATGTGCCGGGCCAGTTCCTTGAATTTTTCCCGCTGTCCCATCGTCCGAATGGTATCGACCAGCATCTTTTGTTCTTCATTTAATGTAAAATCCATGTTCATTCCTTAGCTAAAGTATTGGTTTAGATAAAAGAAGCTAATTCTTTTATATTATTTACCTTTTCCAGATTCAAAATCGTATCGACGATTCGATCTACCTTGTTTTGATCCCGACTGCCAGCGAAAAACTTCACTTTTTGCGCGATATCTCCTGCTTCCATCGGATCGCGCGGATCCCCTTTCGGAATGTCCACCGTTTTCACCAGACGCTCGCCGCTTTTCAGCAGGATTTCCACACGGCTCGCGGTTTTGTCCGGATACATTTTATTCAGTTCATCATCGGTTTTCACCGTCACTTTCTGTCGCAGCGCGATGATCGCCGGATCGACAATTCGCCGTTCCGTGAGCTGCGCGGGACCCAGCGTCCCGTCGAGGATGCAGGCCGCCACGACATGTGGAATGGAAAACTGCGCGGAGACAAAACTGCCGCCTTCCGGAACGCCCTTCCCCACGGCCAGAGCGGCCACGCCGTAAGTGAACACCTCGACGGACTCCACGTCATCCGGGACAAACCCTTTTTGTTTTTTCAGGGCGAGCGTTGCCTGCGCCGCGCCATGCGTGTGCCGGCAGGCGGTGTAAGGCTTGAAATAAACGTCGTTGATGGAATAATGCTCTCCCAGCCTTTCCGTGATACGCTCCGGTTTGGCGTCCACTTTCATGGTAATCTGCGTGATGCCGCCCTTGAGCTCCGTTCCTTCCAAAACAAACGGACTGCCGGTAATCCCCTTTCCCGCGAGTCCCGCCGCCATGATGCCCGCGCCGGCCGCCTGGCCGCCCTGGACAATCTTCACGGTATAGCCGCCCATAAGCTGCTCCGCCATGGAAACGGGCAGAATATAGCCCGCAATGCCGATGGCGTTGAGCATCACGGGATAGGCCTGCCCCATCAGTTTGGAAACCGCCACGGCCGAACCGAGTGTGCCGCAGGTGCCGGTGGGCAAAAATCCCGACAGGGTGTGCCAGGGATGCATGGCTGCCGCTACACGGTTGGATACCTCATAACCCGCCACTACCGCCTCGATCAGACGCTTGCCGGTCAGCTCCAGAGTTTCCGCAACGGCCAGCGCCGCCGGAATGACGGACACGCCCGAATGATTGCCTCCGAAGCGAAGCCCGTCTTGCGCCTCGATGGCCTCGCCGGTCAGTCCGTTGATGAAAGCCGCGCTCTGCAATCCGGTCTTGAATCCGCAGCCCAGCGCCGTCGCGGCTTCGGAGTCGCCCAGCGACCGGACGAATTCAATCGACGAGCGCACGGCATCCAGCTCCAGCGATCCGTAAATATTGGCCACATAGTCCAGAACACAGAGTTTTGCCTTGTGCCACACCTGTTCGGGCAGGGTGTCAAAAGACAGATCCGAACAAAATCGGATCAGTTGTTGCGTGTACTCCATATTTCATCTCCTCCTTTAAAAAACGGAATGTCCCGGGCGGGAACAACCGGTTAAACGCTCCTACACATATCCGCGCTTCTCGTAGATCGTGATCATCCGGTGCGGATCGATGACTTCCCGGATAACGCGGATTTCTTCGGCGCGCGGCGGCTCGGTTTCATGGACGTCATCGCTCACCCTGAGGTCCCACGGGGTCAGTTTGACCACTTCGTCCACCGACGCCCCTGGATGAAAGCTTTCGAGATAGGCCTCTTTGGTCGTCGCATCAAAACGAAGAACGGCCTTGTTGGTGATGATGACCTGCGGACCGGTGTCCGTCGGAAGCCCCCACCGCTCCCGGGCGCCCGGACCGTCCAGATAACCGGGCGTTGTGATGAAGTCCACTTTTTCCGCCAGGCTGCGCGTGTTGTGAAGCGCAATAATGAGAACCTTTTTGGCCAGCGCTCCGATGGGGTTCGCGCCGCCGGAGCCGGGAAGGCGGCTTTTCGGCTTTTCATAATCGCCGATGGCGGTGGTGTTGATGTTTCCGTACTTGTCGATCTGGCTTCCGGCCAGAAATCCCACATCCACCCATCCGCCCTGCAAAAACATCCCCATGACATCCGTGAGCCCGCCGATCATCGCCGCTCCGGGGTTCAAACAGGGATCTCCCACGGAAAGCGCGGGCCGCGCGGGCCGCGCGTCAAACACGCCCGATTCCTGCATCAGCGTAGCTTTGGGCGCGTGCGTGTAGCGGGCGATGTTCGCCGACATGGCGGGAAAACCCGTTCCCACGACCACAATGTCCCCGTCCCGGATTTCCCGGGCGCCGCAGCACGCCATCAATTCCGGCTTGATATAATCATTGGGATGATTGCTCATGCGTCCACCTCCTCTTCAGTACGTGTAGGATACGGGGTAGCCGTAGTCGAATTTCGCCTGCAGCTTTTTGTACTGCGCGTATCCGAATTTTTGAATGTAGTGATTGACGTACTCTGTGCGGTCCTTCACCCCAAACACCCATTCGTCCAGAAACGCCTGAAATCCCTCGACGGTATTGGAAGCTTCCTTGTACAGATAGCCGTAGGCCAGATCCATGTCATAGAAGCCGGGCGTGTATCCGGGATGCGCGCCGAAGGGCTCCTCGGTCACCGCGACAACCTTGAACGCCGGCACGATGGTGCGGGACGGATCCTTGCCGATCGTTTCCCGGCTGACGATCCGTTCGCAACTCACGATGACCTTACGCGCCGCGTTGGCGCCCCACTTGCAGTCGCCGCCGATGCCCCACATCTGGGCATTTCCCTCCTCGTCCGCCTGCTGCACATGAATGATCGCCACGTCCGGATGCAGCGCCGGCGCCAGCATCACGGGGCTGCCGTCAAAGGGAGATTCGATCATCTTGTACTTGCCATCTCCCATGAAAGATTTAATGTTCATCAGATCGGTCCCCACCATGTCCTTGACCGGCACGAAGGGCATGCCCATCGCGCCCGCCATCAGCATGAGCGGAAGGGAAAGATTGGTGTATTCCTCCAGCTCGATTTTGTGGGGGATCCCCTTCTCGATCGATCGCCGGTAGCAACGGGCAAGGCCGTACACCCCCAGCGAAATGAAGGTGGCAATGAACCGCTTCACGCAGCCCGCGCCGATCAGCATGTCGAAGTCGTCCGCGGCGTTGCTTCGCGTGATGGTCAGGTCCTTCTTTTTCTGACGGATGATCTCGTGGATGGCCGCAAACGGCGGTCTGCAGACATAGCCGCCGATAAACAGAAACTCCCCGTCATGGACAAATTGTTGAATGGCGTCCGCGGTGGACATCACCTTGCCCATACCCCTCCTCCTTTGCGTGAAACGGCGGCGTTTCCGCCTTCAACCGACCCCGCTGTCAGATTTCAAATTCTGTTCTGCTGATGATTTCATCCTGGGCGATTTCGCTGAGGCCCACAAATTCCGCGGAGTAGCCGCTGACCCGGACAAACAGGTCGCGGTGCTTCTCCGGATGCTGCTGCGCGTCCCGGAGAACCTCCGAATCCACCATATTGAACTGAACCTGCGTTCCACCGTTTCGAAAATAGGTTTGGATCAGCGCCGCCAGGTGTTCCGTCCGGATTTTCTTCCCCTGAAAGCGCATGTTGAGATTGACGCCGTTCGTGGCCCGGGTCACCGGAAGTTTGACGACGGAATTCATGATCGCCGTCGGACCGGATAATGCGTTTCCCGTCGTGGGCGTAATGCCGTTGCCCAGGACGTCTCCGGCAAACCGGCCGTCCGGCGTGGCGCCCGTGAAAGCGCCCATGGTAATGTGGAAGCCGACCGAAAACACGCCCGGCCAGAAGAAGCCTCCCCGGAAATTCCGGTAGCCGGACAACACGTCGCAGTAGTGGTCCATCACGCGGACGCCCAGCGCGTCAACGTCGTCGTTGTCGTTGCCGTACTTGGGAACGCGGTTCAGGAAGTAGGCGCGTTTGTCCTCTGCGTCCTGCCAATCCTGCGACAGCCACGAGGCAAGGTCGGCCATCGTAAAGAGTTTGTCTTCAAAGACCGCCTTTTTCACTGAGTAGAGGCTGTCCACCACATTGGCAAACCCCATGAGCTGCACACCCGTGGAATTGTAGTGTGCGCCTCCCCGCGTCAGGTCCAGACCTTTTTCCAGACAGCCGTCCACCATGGCCGAGGCGAAGGGCGAGGGAACATTTTCGGCAATCGTGCGGTCGAGCACTTCCATGCCCCGGACCATCTGGTTGATAAAATGACGCACCTGCCTGTCATAGGCGCTCCAGACGTCTTCAAAATTTTCAAAGGCCGCCGGGTCTCCCGTTTCGACGCCGCTCGGATACCCGAAGATATTGTCAATCCCGTTGGCCAGGGCAAGCTCCAGACATTTGATGCCGCTGAACTGCACCGCAAAGGTGGATCCGAAGGTTTTCCCTTGCGCGTTCGGCTCCAGACAGCCGACCATCCCGTAGTTGCGGGCGTCTTCGAGGGTGTGGCCCGCATGGACCAGCGACCGGATAATCGCTTCGTCGTTGAAAAAATGCATCAGCACGCCGTCGCGGGTATAATCAACCGCCCGGCGCATCAGCTCCACGGGACAGTCCGGCGAAACGCGGACGCCGAAATTGGGCTGAACCGTCCGCACGTCGGCAAATGCGTCCAGGGCAATGTAGCTCATCTCATTGACGGCGTCTTTCCCGTCAACCCCCACGCCGCCCACGGTAACGTTCTGCGTCGTTTTGCCTTCCGTCCCCTCCCCGCCGGGGATAAAAGCCTCTTCCAGCACATTCCAGATCTCGTTCACTTTTACAAAAAGCATGGCCGTCAGTTCCCGGGCCTGCGCTTGTGTAATCCTGCCCGCTTCCGCGTCTCTCCGATAATAGGGGTACAGAATCTGGTCGATCCGGCCCAGGGAAATGGAATTCCCTCCCGATTCGATCTGGGAAACCAGGTGAATGAAATAGAGGCTCTGGACCGCTTCATGAAACGTTTCGGCCGGGTGTTCGGGAACGCGGGCGCAGACGCGGGCCATTTCCTGAAGCTCCGCTTTCCGGCCGGGATCGGATTCGGCCGCCGCCATGGCGAGCGCCCGTTCGCTGTAACGGTGCGCGAAGGCGATGACCGCCCGGCAGCTCCGGATCACCGCCTCATAGAAGAGACCCTTTTCACCTTTTTGGTCTTCCGCGGAAAGACCGGCAAGCTTTTGCCCGGCCTCTCCGATAACGGATGACAGCCCGCCTTCCAGGATCTTGTCATGGTTCATGGTAAAATGACCGATCCCGTACGTAATCTCGAGCATCATGGTAAAGATGTACTTGTCCATGTCCGTCAGAATGTCTTCCGGCATGCTTCTCTGCATCTGCTCCTCGACGGTTTTCCCCTTCCAGAAGGGAAGAATCCGGGTCGCCAGCTCATCCTTTTCCGCCTGCGTAATCAGCGCACGCTGCAGAGCGCGCCTGTCGAAATTTTCCAGGTCTCCCTCGATCCACAGCGACTTGTTTTCCGGAAACAGCGGCGCGCCCTTGAGCTTGGAGGTGCGGCATCCGACAATGACTTCGTTTTCGCGGATGATGACGCTGATGTTTTTCAGAATATGCTCCAGGGCGAGGCTCATCCTCGTCAGAGGCGGCTTGTCCCTATGAAGCCTCATGGATTCGGTCAGGCAGCGGGCGCGCTCGATGCAGACTTCCTGCGGCGCGTCGATGATCCTCCAGCGGAGCATTTGGATGCGGGAAGGTTCCGCCGGCTGCGACAGGGCCTGTTGTGTGCTCATAAAACACCTCCTGCAAACGTTAAACCTTGATGCGCATATGGTTGACCAGAATCGCGTCCCGGACCGACTTCGGAAGAAACTGATTGAGCCACAGAAAAAAGCTGCTCATGA
>JAAZOZ010000149.1 GCA_012797505.1 Smithella sp.
GCACCGCCCTGCTTTACGGAGCCGATGCCGTCTATGTCGGCGTTCCCGGTTTGAGCCTGCGGGGAACCTCCGCCGAAATGTCCCTGGAGGATCTGGCCCTGGGCGTTTCCGAAGCGCACGCCCGGAGCGTCCGGGTGTATGGCGCCATCAACACGTTTGCCCGCAATGCCGATCTGGACCAGGCGGCGTATTGTCTTCCCGACTGGGCCGCAACGGGAGTGGACGCGCTGATCGTCAGCGATCCGGGGCTTGTCCGGCTGGCCCGCAGGAGGGTTCCGCAGGTTCCGCTGCATCTCAGCACACAATCCAACACCACCAACGCCGAAGCGGTCCGCTTCTGGCAGGACCAGGGGGTGAGCCGGATTATTCTCGCGCGGGAGCTGCCTCTATGCGAAGTGGGGGAAATCGCCGCGGCGGTTCCCGGCATGGAGCTGGAGATCTTTATCCATGGCGCGATGTGCATGGCGTATTCCGGACGCTGTTATCTCTCGGCCTGGCGAAACCGCAAAAGCGCCAATTCGGGGGACTGCACCCAACCCTGCCGCTGGGAGTACCGTCTTTCGGAATCCACCCGCCCGGATGATCCTCTCGTCCTGGAAGAAGATGACCGGTTTTCGTATCTGCTGAGCTCCAAAGATTTATGTCTGCTGGAACATCTGCCGGAGGTCCTGGCGTCGGGCGTCGCCGGCGTCAAGATTGAGGGAAGGATGAAGTCTTCCTATTATGTGGCGGTCGTGACCCGAACCTATCGGCAGGCGCTGGACGCCCTTTGCCTTCACCAGGAGACCTATCGCTGCGACCCGAATTGGATGGAGGAGCTGAAAACCGTCTCCCATCGGGGCTACACCACGGGCTTTGCCTTTGCCGAAGAAAAGATCAATGAATCCAGCCCGGACATCAAAAATATTCAGACGCATGAACCGGCGGGAATGGTTGTCGGCTATGACAACGTCACCAAGGAGCTACGGATGGAGGTCCGCAATTTCCTGCAGGCGGGCGAGGATGTGGAATTGCTGCTGACGAAGGAAACCCTGCCCGTCGATGCCCGACCGATGACGGATGATGAAGGAAACAGAATCGACCGGGCTCACGCGGGAAACCTCATCCGCGTCCCCCTTCCCTTCCCGGCGCCGAAAGGCGCCCTGCTTCGGAAAAAAACCGTTGGGGCGAAGACGCAAGGGCCGGCGCGCAAACCTTCTGAAAACGGTTGACGATCCTCACCTCACTTCTTTTTTTTCTTCTTGACGACAGGCTTTTCCTCGGCCACGCAAATGCTTTTCTGCAGCGTGTGATGATCCGTTACAAATTTAATGGGTTGCCAGGGTTCATTTTCGTAGGTATGATGATCCAGAACGCTTCCCTTGTCGTCGTAATGGATCAGGTCTTTCACCCTCCATTTTTGATTCTTGCAATCCATCTCATCCACGCGGACATCATGTTCGTAATAATGGTATTTTACCGATTTCTTCGGATTGTATTTCTTCACTTCTTCAATCATCTGTTTCCTGCAAAGATCCGTCACAACCCGATAAAGGGTGACGGTCGCGATATTGGAGGATCTGGCGATATTGGTTTGGTTGTAATAGTTCTCTCCCATTTTGGTTTTTCCATAGCGCACCCACACCTTGCTGTCCGGTACGCTGCGCACAATGTCGGGTAGTTTTTCCATGTCGGGGGGCGGAGGAGGCGGAGCAACAGGAGGTTTTTTCACCACGACCGGAACCGGGGGAGGCTCTTTGACTTTCGGCTCATCTTTTTTGACAACAGGCGGAGCTTTCGCACAGCCCGCCAGCAGAAAAAGGGCCAGAATAAAAATATAAACCACCGCATAAATCTTTTTCATATTTGCTCCTTTCACCCTTCTTGCGGGTCGGACTGGATCGGTTGTCTTTTTCATCC
>JAAZOZ010000150.1 GCA_012797505.1 Smithella sp.
AAGCAGAACGCCGAGCAGGCCCAGGCGCGCAAAAGCCAGGTCGGCTCGGGCGACCGGTCCGAACGCATCCGCACGTACAACTTCCCGCAGGGACGCGTCACCGACCACCGGATCAACCTCACCCGCTACGACCTGGACAGCTTCATCAACGGCAATATCGGCGCCATGATCGACGCCCTCGCCTCCCACCACCGGACGGAAATGCTCGGCAAGCAGGGGCGATGAACTCGTAAAAAGTCACTGCCGTCATCCTGAGCCTGGACGCCCTGATGATCGAGGGAAAGGGTGAACGCAAGCGCTCGACATTTCGCCATGCTTCGACAGGCAATGTCCCCGTGAGCTTGTCGAACGGTCACAATACAAAAGAGGGATCAAATGGCTCTTTACGAGACCGTCAAGGGCGAGAACGGTGTTTTCCGTCACACGGTTCTGTTGCAATGCCGACGCCGACGGGCTTTCCCGGCGCTCAAATCCGACAGGAAGCTTATCGAAGGGCCCCGGCATTCATCGCCTGCCCGGTCAACCCAGGCATGCCCTACATCTTGCGCCCAAAATCGCCTTGACACACAAGTCCGCGCCTCATATACTCACGTCCAAACGGATTTTTTATCAATCAATGCAATTTTCGGAGAACCGGTCAAACCGTGAACGATAAATAGAACAGACACCTCGAAACCCGTATGACAGCGACGTCGGTTTGACTGTAAAAAACGAAACTCATGGGCAAAGATATCTCTCGACGAAATGAGATGCCTGCGGACCGCTTGTTGAACTCAAATCCGGCGGTCTTGCCCCGGCGCGGAGAATTCACTGATCTTCCGCCAAAAACAAGCCTCCCTTCTCAATGGTTTACAGGCCGCCTTTTGAATACAGCGCATCCGTTGGTTAAGCCGCCATGGAAGCGGATTTTTCAACTTTTGTGCCTTCTTATCTTTTCTCTTGGTCTTTTCCTTCCCCCCGCGGCCGATGGAGCGGCCGGCTCTGAAACCCAGGATGTTGTGGCCGAAGGAAAGGCCGGCCTCGGCGAAGATACGACGCTTGCGCAGGCCCGGGCCCTGTCATTGAACGACGCAAGGCGGGCCGCCGTCGAAAGAGCATCGGGCATCATGGTGCGGGGCGCCAGCGTGGTCTACAATTCCCAGATCATCAGCGACATTGTCTCGGCATTTTCGAAGGGCCTGATTGTTCAGGAGGAGCTGCTCTCCGACGGTGTCCGGACGGAGGAAGGACAGGTCGTCTACGTCAGCCGGATCAGGGCCCGCGTCAAGCCCTTGAACCCGGAGGCCAGAAAAGACATCCGGATCATCAGGGCCGAAGTCTCGAGGGTGGACAGCCATTCCTCGCCGTCCCATCCCGTCTTTCAGGACAACGATGAAATAAGGATACAGATCACGGCCGAAGGAGATCTGAACATGAATATATTCAGCGTCAGCCAGGACGGCCGGGTCGTCCGGCTCCTGCCCAATCCTTTTGTGAAACAGAACGCGATTCCTTCCCGGAAGGAGTTCATCTTCCCCGACGACGCCCTGCGGAATGCAGGCTTCAAACTGCGGGTCCATGCGCCGGCAAATCTCTCCCGGGCATATGAAACCATCATCGTCATCGCCACGAAGGAAAAGACGGACTTTCTCCCCGGGAAGAAAAAAGATGCGACCCTGTCCGATTTGATGGGCGAATTGTCCCGGATGGACCAATCCTCCTGGACGGACACCGTCATCGGCTATGAAGTGAGGAGATGATGCCGTTATGAAGAGAAGGATCCTTGCCCTTTGCCTGGTCTTCCTGCTTGCGGGACTGTCGGGGTGCGCCACGGTGAAGCCGCAGGTCGTCCAATTATGCCAAGATGCGCGCTGCGAAAATTTAAGCGAGGACAGGGCGGCCAAGGAAGCGCTGCTGGCAAAGATGTCGCAGTTTCTCAAGGCAAACCTCAACCGTGGCATCGCCCTCTACGAGACAGGGTCCGCGGAGGAGTTCCGGCCGGAAAAGGGATCCAAGGGCTATGCCCGGGGGATTTCATGGTACGTCCAGGGAGGACCCATGCCGGGCCTTGCAGTCACGAAGACTGTGAAATTCACCGACGTCCTCTATATGGACCGCGAGAATCTGGAGATCAAGTTCAAAGTGAAGCCCGATGCGACGTGGATCGGAACGCCGGTGTTCATGGCCGAGGCGGAAGGGACGATCGCGATCCGGTCCGCCAAGGAGATCCAGTATACAGCAACCTATATCGGGTCGTGGCTGGTGGCCGCCAACGCCTGGAAACATGAATGGTTGATCGATTACATCGATTTCGACCGGGGAATCCTGGGCGGCAACTTCTCTATCGCCGGCGGCGGCCTGCTGAACGTGGGAGGCGGAAAAGGATACCAGATGGTGCTCGGCGGCGTAGAGCCCCTCAACAAGACAACAGCGGCAACCGCGGTCAAAGCGCCGCCAAGGACACTCCATCCGAGCCTCGTCTACCAGGTTCATTTCACGGAAAGCTCCGGGGATGGAGTGATCGAAGGGGGCGAAGCCATAGCGCTGAAAGTTGATGTGGAAAACCGGGGGGAAGGCGCGGCAAAAGACGTCCGGGTCCTTCTCTCCGGCCATCCGGACCTGCTCGGTCATCTCGGCGACATGAAATCCGTCGGCGATATCCAGCCCGGCGAAAAGAAAGCCGTCGAGTTCAGGGCCTCTCTTCCCCTTCAGCTGAAGCAGGAAACCGCCGACCTGAAAATCGAAGTCGGGGAAGGCAGAGGATTCTCTGCCTCCGAAGCCAAGACGCTGAAGATGGCCATGAAGCCCGCCAGGTCGGCCGTGAAGGAAACGGTCGAGGTCATCTCTCAGCTGCCGCAGCTTTCCTTTTCGACGCAACTCAAGGACCGGAACAACAATCGTATCCTGGAAAGCGGCGAGGAAGCGGAACTCCGGATCACCGTTGAGAACAGGGGCGAGGGGACGGCGCGGAACGTTCAGGTCGCGCTCTCCGGCAACCCTCTGCTGGTGGGCCATTTCGGTGAAAAACGTCTCATGGGAGACCTCGCGGCGGGAGAGAAAAAGACGGCGGTGTTCAAGTCCGTCATGCCGGCCCGCATGTCAACGGAAACGGCGAACCTCAGAATAGAGGTCAGTGAAGGCGGAGGGGGCTCGCCGGCGGAGGCCAGAACCCTCAGGGTGGCCATGAGATCGGTGGAAGTAAAAGAAACCGTGGAAATCGTCTCGGACGTGAATGTCGACGATATCCCGCTGAAAGTCCGGGATTACGAGCAAAAGGAGAATGTCGCTCTGGTCGTCGGCATCGGCAAGTACAGGGAAAAAACGATACCGGAGGTCAAATACGCGGCGCGTGACGCGGAAGTCGTGGCGCGGTATCTTGAGAACGTGGGCGGCATCCCGAGGTCCAACATCAAGATCCTGACGGACGACAAAGCCACGAAGAGCGACCTCGAGGCCCACATCAGCGAATGGATCCCCAGGCGGGTGACAGGTCAGTCAACGGTATTCGTCTATTACGCGGGGCATGGAGCGCCGGGCCCGCGAGGCACGGAGGCTTTTGTCGTTCCCTATGAAGGGCATCCCGATTATCCGTCCCAGCTGTATTCCCTGCAGAAGATGTACGACGCTCTGAACAAACTGCCGGTCCGGGAGGTCGTTGTAATGCTGGACAGTTGTTTTTCGGGCGCCAAGGGCCGGAGCATCACCGGAGAGGGGACGCGCCCCGTAAGCATTTCCATCGAAAACCCTGTCCTCGCGGGCGGCAAGATCGTGGTGATCGCCGCCTCATCGGGAAGCCAGATGAGCTCGGACTACGACAAGGTCAAACACGGCCTGTTCACGTATTACCTTCTGCGCGGCATGCGCGGGGAGGCCTCGAGGGATCAGGAGGGAACCGTAGAACTCGGCGGGCTTTATGAATTTGTAAGGAAAAACGTGTCGGAAACGGCGTCGCTGGAAATGAACAGGGATCAGACGCCCGTTTTGCTTCCGTCCGAATTCACCGCAAAGGACAAACTGAAACTCCCGGTATCCAGGGCAAGGTGATGACGGACTTCCGGCGACGATTGCGCCTTAACCGCGCAAAGCGGTTGCGCGCTCCGACTTCTTTAAGCGCTTTGAATAACAACCATTTTTGTCATTTCGACCGAAGGGAGAAATCCATGTCCCGAATGCAATGAGGGATCTTAGGATTTCTCGTCGCTCTCGCTCCTCGAAATGACATTCTTCAAGGGTCTCCGGCACTTGTGCCTTTCAGGGTATGCGTCAGGTATGAGACCTGAACATCTCCATTTTACGTCATTCCCGCGAAGGCGGGAATCCAGGAAATACTTAATAATACTGGTTACTGGTCTGCTCCGGTATGACAAAGATATTGGATTTGTAGGATTCTGCAAAGCTCTCATGAGATTTTTTCAGGTCTCTGGATTCAGCTCCGCCCCGTGAGTTACATTTTAAGACGTTTGCACAGATGAAAACCAATAAATCCGGCAGCGCCGGTAACGAGATACTTAGCCATTCTTCAACACACTTTTTTGAAAGATTGTGAATGCAGTTAAAAGTAAAAA
>JAAZOZ010000151.1 GCA_012797505.1 Smithella sp.
GATCAACGGTGATACCATACCGACGGAAATATTCGGCATTACCGAAAAGGGCGGTCTTCTGATCAACGGCTCCACCCAGACCGTTGAAAATGGGACATTGACGCCGCCCATTCAGTATTTCTGGTGGATCAAAAGCGACAAAGAATGGGAAAATATCAAGAAGATTACAAAGAGTACGGCAAACATGGTTCGCCTGCCGAACTAAAACGGCAATACAAAAAAGCATGGGGACTTAAGCAATCCCGCAGATCCGGCGGCCTGAAGCATGAAGGCCGCCGGGATCTGCCGCCCGGTTTCGGCAATCCCGTAGAAACCGGAATCCGGCGCAATTCACTGAAGAAACGCTCCCGGCTTATTTGGACTGTCCGAGTTTGTTGATGGTGCCCTGGGCCGTCGCGCACAGGCTTTCTTTGCCGCCGTCAACGGCAAAGACATCGCAGCGGCAGACCGCCTGATTTTTCCCGACGTAAACCGCCGTCGCCCGCGCCACAATCGCGTCACCCAGCGCCGGCCGAACATAATTGATTTTGAATTCCGATGTCACCACGGCGGGACCCAGAACACTGCCGCCCACATAGGTCAGCGCATTGTCCGCCGCGTAGCTGACCACGCCGCCATGCAGAAACCCATGCTGCTGTTTGAGCTTTGGTTGGATGGGAACCTTGATTTCAGCGCTGCCCACGGCAAAACCGGTCAGCTCCGCTCCGATCAAAACACTGAAGGGCTGCGAGGCAAGAACCTGCCGGCCCATTTCCAAAAACGCATCCATAAAAAACGTGCCTCTCGTCAATCCCGGTCAAACCCGGCCAGGTCCAGGTCCGGGAAAAGTATTTTTTCGCCTTCCGGGCGATAGCCGAAGACTTCAATCGATATCCGTCGCATGGGCTCTGCGTAACGGTTTGCCTCTTCCTCCGGGAGAACCAGGATCGCCCGGGGATGGCCGCCCCGGGTGGATTTTTCCAGGAGCAGCTTCGCGGCAGCGGCCAGCACACTTTTTTCGCGCCGGTCGGCGCAAACGGCAAAAAGGCAGGATACGCCGTCCGAGGCGGGCCGCATCATGAACAATTCCAACCTCTCATCATTTCCGATTTTATATTTCCGGCGCGAAAGGAGGGAAGCCAGCTGGCCGACGACCAGATCATGATCGCCGGCATAGATCTCTTCATCCGGAGCGGATGAAGGCGGGTTTCCGACGCGCAAGCCGTCAAAAAACACTTCCGGAAAATCCAGCGACGTCTGGAAGGAGCGGGAGGCCGCCAATTTGAGCTTTTCGATCTTTTCGACAAACCCGGCGGCCTGCAGGGCAAACCGTTCGCTTCCCAACAGTCCGACCACTGCGACCTGCGAAAGGGAATCGCCGTCCTCCATCCAGGCCCAGATCCCCCGGTAGTTTTTCTCAAACAGAGATTTGCCGACGCCTTTTTTGCCGCCTCCGATTTTCCCCCGGTGAATCACATAAATGCGGTTTTGCCGGTCCCGGGCAAAGGCGGCGCCGGTCTTCCGGTCGATGCCCTTCCACGGAAAATTGATTTCCGCCGTAATCGTCAGGTGGCCCGACGCCGGAGGCTTGCCTCTTCCGAACACATTCCAGTAGCGGACACCCCGGGTCGCCTGCGAGAAAATCCAGAGGTTCAGCTTTTTCGACCAGGCGACTTTGGCGTCGAAATTCGCCCCCTGATGCCCCAGTTTCGCCCGAATTTTTTCATCGACAAACGGCCGGAAGCTTTTCGTAAAGAGGCGCGCATACCGGGCAATCAGCTTTTCATCTTCGACAACCTTCAGCATATGCCTAACCTTCCGTCTTCAGACCGCAAGGAACGGTTTAAACCCGTTCCCTACTCATCTCTCATCACTTTTTTCCCATCCACCATCCACCATCCACCATTCACCATTCACCTTGAACCACGAGCTTTTCCCTATCACCTATCGCTCACAGCCTCTCTCCTGTTTCTTACACTAATCCAGCCGTTTTTTAAAGCGGGCAATCGCTCCGGCAAACACCGCGCTCCCCAGAATCGCCAGGAAAACATACTGGGGCCAGAGGATGTCCAGCCCGACCCCCTTGAGAAATATGCCCCGCACGATCACCAGAAAATACCGCAGCGGATTCAGATACGTCAGCCACTGGACCACGGCGGGCATGTTGGCGATCGGGAAAACGAAGCCGCTGAGCATGAAGAACGGAAGAATGAAAAAGAAGGTCGTCATCATGGCCTGCTGCTGTGTCGCGGAGATGGTCGAGATGAACAAACCGATGCCCAGCGTAGAGAGGAGAAACAGGCAGGCGGCAAAAAACAAAAGTGGAATGCTTCCCGCCAGCGGGATCTCAAACCAGAAAACCGAGGCTACGATGACCACCGCCAGCTGGACCAGCGAAATGATGATATAGGGGATCGTCTTCCCGAAAATGAGCTCGTAGGATTTCAAAGGCGTTACGATGAGCTGCTCCATCGTGCCCGCCTCCTTTTCCCGGATGATGGCAATCGACGTCAACAGAAGGGAGATCAGCATGATCACAAAGGCCACGATGCCGGGCACAAAGAAATAGCGGCTCTCGATGTTGGGGTTGTACCAGGTGCGGATGCGCGCGTCGATCCGGCCGTAGCGCAGCGTCTGGGGATACAACTCCCGGAGGGTTTCGCTGTTGAACCGCTCCAGGACGGTCGAGGTGTAGGCCATACGCAGCGCCGCCATATTGCTCATCGAACCGTCGGCGATAATCTGCACGGGAGCGGTCTGCCCTTTCCGGATCAGGGCGGCGAAATCAGGGGCCATTTTGACGCCCATGTCCACCTGACCCCGCAGCAGCAGGTCTTCCAGATCCCTTTCATCCTCCAACCGGTGGGTGATGGAGAAAATCCGGCTGCCTTCAAAGGTGTCCGCGAGCTTCCGGCTCTCCACCGTTCGGGAGTGATCCACCACCGCGACGCGGATATTTTTGATGTCGTAATTGACGACATAGCCGAAAACCGCCATCTGTAGAAGCGGCGCGGCAAAAAGAATCATCCGGTAGCGCCGGTCCCTGAGCAATTGAATGAATTCCTTGCGCACCAGCTCACGGATTCTCATCCAACTCATAAGCCCTCCTTTTTCAAAAGGAGGTGGTTGAGCGCCGCCAGCAAGAGACACATGACGCCCAGCACGGCCATGTCCATCCCCAGATAGGCAAGGCCGGTGTCGCGCAGATAGACGCCCACCAGAATATCGATGTAGTATCTTGCCGGGACCAGATACGTCACCCACTGCAGCACAACCGGCATATTGATAATCGGGAAAACGAAATTGGACAACAAGAGCGACGGCAGATAGGTCAGCATGACCGCGGCCTGATTGGCCACCAGCTGCGACTGGGTAGCGGACGAAATCAAAAGCCCCAGCAGAAGCGCGCACACCAGGTACAGGGATGTGCCCAGAACCATCAGCCCGAAACTCCCCTTCATGACCACGCCGAACAGAACCTGTCCCATCAGCATGGCGATGAACACATCGGCCAAGCCGATGAAAAAATAGGGAATCGCCTTGCCCAGCAGAAATTCACCGGCGGTAATCGGCAGAGATTTGATCGTCTCCATCGTCCCGCTTTCATATTCCCGGGCAATGACGAGCGACGTCAGCATGGCGCCCGCAATCATGATGATGATGGCAATAATGCCCGGAATAATAAAATTGCGGCTTTCCAGGTCTTCATTGAACCATATGCGGATGCGCCCCTCCACGGGCGGTTTGAGCGTCTTTTGCCCCTGACGATTGAGAAACGACAGCAGAAGTTTCGAATTATATCCTTCGGTCAAAGCCGTCAGATAGCCCCGCACCGCACCGGCAAACACCGGATCGCTGCCGTCGATGATGATCTGCAGCTGCGCTTCCCGGTCGGCCTGTATATTCCGGGCAAAGTCCGGCGGAATGACAACGGCCACGGACGCTTCATCGCGGTCGAGATAATGGTGAACCTGCCGCGAGGAGGCGGGGCGGGCGACAATGTTGAAGTAGCGCGATGCGTCGAGCCGGCTGACGAAATCGCGGCTGAGCTCGCTGTGGTCGTAATCCACAACCACGGTCTTGATGTGCTCCACGTCGAGACTCAGCGCGTAGCCGAACAGGACGATCAGCAAAAGCGGAATGGCAAAGGCCAGGTACAGGCTGCGGTAATCCCGGATCAGATGGTAAAATTCCTTGCGGACGATGGCTTGCAGTCGGAAGGGATTCACGCCGGTGTCCTCTTCATCAGCCGGATAAACGCGTCGTTTAAGTCGGCGCCGGCCAACTCCGGGCAGGCCGCCGCGATAATTTCCGTAGGCGAGCCCTCCGCCACAATGCGGCCGGCGTTGATCATCACAATCCGCTCGCAGAAACTCGCTTCATCCATGTAATGGGTGGTTACAAAAACCGTCACGCCCCGGGCGGCAAGCTGCCGGATGAAATTCCAGAAATGCCCGCGGGTGATCGGATCGACGCCCGACGTCGGCTCATCGAGAAACAGAATTTGCGGCCGGTGCAAAAGCGCGCATCCCAGGGCCAGCCGCTGACGCCATCCCGGCGGCAGTTCGCGTGTCAGGCGATCGCGAACATCCTTCAGGCGCGTCATGTTCAGGATCCAATCCATCCGCTCCGTCCATTGATCCCGGGGAACGCTGTACACCCCGAGATAAAACCGCACATTTTCGTAGGGTGTCAGGTCTTCATACAGGGAAAATTTCTGGGACATGTAGCCGATGGACTGTTTGATGTTTTCCGGCTCGCGCAGGATGTCAAAACCCGCCACAGTGCCTTCGCCTGCGGTCGGCGAGATGATGCCGCACAGCATGCGGATGGTGGTGGACTTTCCGGAACCGTTCGCGCCGAGAAAACCGAAGATTTCGCCTTTTTTCACCCGGAGGGTGATTTGATCGACGGCGACAAAATCGCCGAATCTTTTTTCCAGCCGGGAAACCGCAATGGCCTCAGAGGGCAAAGGTGTCATGGGCAATCTCCTCGTCCGCTTCCCGAAGACGCGCGACGATGGCCGCCTCCAGCGACGGGTGGTCTCCCCGCAGGACGCCGGGCGCATTCTGCTCCAGAAGGACGCCCGCGTGCATCAGGGCCAGTCGGTCGCACTTCTCGCCTTCGTCCAGGTAGGCGGTGGAAACCAGAATCGTCATCCCCGCCTCTTTCATGCTCTGCAGAATGTCCCAGAATTCGCGGCGGGAAACCGGATCCACGCCGTTGGTCGGCTCATCCAGAATCAGCAGACCCGGCTCATGGACGAGCACGCAGGCCAGACCCAGCTTCTGCTTCATCCCGCCGGAAAGGTTGCCGGCCAGCCGGTCCACAAAGGGAAGCAGGTTGGAAAATCCCAGATACTTTTCCTTGCGCTTGTTCCTTTGAGCGCGCGGGACGCTGAAAACGTCCATGAAAAAATCCATGTTTTCTTCGACGGTCAGATCCGGGTACAGACCGAAGCGCTGGGGCATGTAGCCGATAAAATGCTTGAGTTCGCGCCGCCTTCCGGCCGCGTCGAGTCCGTTGATATCCATAGTGCCGGAGGTGGGTCGGATCATGCCGGCGATCATTCGCAGCACGCTGGATTTGCCGGCGCCGTCGGAGCCGACCAGACCGAAAATGCTCTGCCGGGGCGCCGAGAAGGAGACATTCCGGACCGCCCGGATCTGCTGGAAATCAAGGGAAATATTTCTCACTTCCAGCAGAGGCGGGCGGTTCAAAGGCAGATCGGCCATCGCGATCCTCACGTCACGGGCGCAGGCGGGCGTCCGCCGGCATCCCTGCCTTGAGCTCATGGTTGGGATTGGGAATGGATACTTTCACCAGATAGACCAGCTTGACTCTCTCTTTCTGCGTCTGGATGATTTTGGGTGTGAATTCGCCTTCCGGCGAAACAAACGAGACGGCGCCCGGATAGGTTTTGCCCGGAAACGTATCGATTGCGACATCCGCCTTCTGTCCCGGCCGAACCCGGCCGATCATCGTTTCGTCGACAAATATTTTCAAATCCACGCGATTCAGATCGGCAATCGTGATCACTTCGCGCCCGATATTGACCGTTTCGCCCGGCTCGATATTCCGGCTGGTGACCACGCCGTCGATCGGAGATCGCAGCCTCGTGTACTCGAGCTGAATGGCCGCCTGGGACAGAGCCGCCCGGGCGACATCCACCTGTGCCGCGGCGGTGGCGATGTCGTCTCTGGCCGCGTCGATGCGGGAAAGATTGCCGCGGGCCAGAGCCAGAACGGATTCGCTTTCCGCAAGCCGCGCCCGGGCGACGTCATAGTGGAGTTTCAGCGTGTCGTACTCCTTTTCCGTGACTACGCTTTTGCTGAACAGCTCCTCATAGCGGCGGTAATTTTTCTCGGCATCCGTCAGGGAGACCCCGGCGCTTTTTACGGCGGCCTGGGCGCGGGCGACTTCGGCCGGCAGTGTTTTTTTGCTGATTTCGAGGGCGGTTTGAAGCTGCTGCCTGGCTCTTTGCGCGCGTTCGAGGTTGGCCCGGGCCTGTTCATGACGCGATTCATACTCCGCCCGGTCCAGTTCCGCGATCACCTGGCCTTTCCTGACGGCCTGCCCTTCCTGAACATAGACCTGCCCGACCCTGCCCGGCACCTGAAAGGAGAGCTTGGCCTGCGTGGTTTCGATGATGCCGGAATAAAA
>JAAZOZ010000152.1 GCA_012797505.1 Smithella sp.
CCGACTGTAGCGTCTGAGCGCTCCCGCATAGCGGGCTGCGCCGGCCTGCCCTTCGCATACGGCCTGCACGGCCAGCACCCCGCTTAAGCAGGCCATGTCAATGCCGCCGCCGTGCAGCGCGGAGGTGAGCCCCGCCGCGTCGCCCACCAGAAGAATATTGTCGTAAACCAGACGGGAAAGCATCCGCACAGGGGCAATGCCGCCGCCTCTTTCCAGAACGGGGCTGCCTTCAAGTCCTTCGCGGCGCAAAAAATCCGTCAGCATTTTTTTCATATCCGGTCGTCCGTGTCCGGGTTCTTTGCGCACCGTACAGACCACGCCGACGTTGGCGCTTTCGGCATCCCTGGGGAAAACCCAGGCGTAGCCGGGCTGATTTTCGGCCGGAAGATCCGGAAAAAACACAACCCGAATGCAGGGCACAAGCGGACTGAAATCGCCGGCCAGCCTCACCTGATGCGCCGCCAGGCACTCCTGGATATACTCGCGTGTAAATCCGTAAAGCCGGGACGCCACAGACGGAGCGCCGCTGGCGTCCAGAATCCATTGGTACGATTTCTTCATCCGCGCCAAATCCGACACGGTTACCCGCGCATTTTCATGCAGGCGCACGCCGAGCTCCTGCGCCTGACGGGAAAGGTCCCGCTGCCAGACCCGCCGATCGAGCATCCACAGGGGCTTATGCCTGCCCAGGGGAAAGCGGTACTCGCCGCTGCCTTTCAAAACAAGCCCTTCCACGGGATGCAGCAATCCCCGCCCCGGTCTGGCCATGATTCCCAGCGAATCAAAAATGCATTCGCCGCAGACGATGCCCTCCCCGACTTTTCTTTTTTCAAACAGGTCCACTTTGATGTTTTTGCGGACCGCCGCCAACGCAGCGTAGAGACCGCCGGGACCGGCGCCGATGATCGCCATCTTCATGACTTGCGTCCTCCGGGCTTTTTAAACTTTTTCAGAAGGTGGCGAATCGCCAGCAGCGGATGGGAGCGCAGCATACGCGGACCGGCGCAGCGCATCACTTCCTGAATCTGCCGCCGGCGGGATGGGCTGTAGCAGTGCCGCGGACAGGCCGAACAGGCCGGCTTGTCCGCCGCGAACGGACACTTGTCCAGACGCGATTTTGCGTAGGCGAGAAGCTCTGCACAGGACGGGCACAATTCCTTGCCGCCTGCCGCATGGCGCTCCCGGCAGTACAGGGCCATCATCGCCGAAAGCGTTTTATATTCGTTCGCGATGGATGAGTTTCGCGTCACGGGACTCTCCTTCAAGAAAACGGTCGGCGCGGCGCACTTCTTCAATGAACCCCCGGACTTTTTTCAGATCTTTTTTGAAGCGCACGGGCCGTCCGCTCCGGTCGGCCGCATTGGTCCTTGTGCAGCTGTCCACCCCCGCCGGCCGAAGGCCAACCACCGCGTCATAGACGTTGTCGGCGGCAAGCCCTCCCGCCAGAATCACCGAAATGGGACTTTGTTCGATAACGGCTTTGGCGATCGTCCAGTCGCAGGGTTTCCCCGTGATCCCGACAAAGCCCGCCACCGGCTGGTCGGCGTCCGAAAGCAGGGTGTCGATCAGAAAGAAATCCGTCACCGGCGCAAAACGCGCGGCAAAATCCAGGATGTTTTTTTCGATGACGGAGGCGTCGGGCAATCCGGCCCGGGGCACGGACAGAGACCGCATGATGTCGAGGCGCGGAAACCGGTCCCGGATGTCGATGTGCAGGCTCAAAAGCGCGTCGAAGTCGCGCACCACCGTCTGCTGTTCATCGGGATAAGGCGAAAGCACATCGCACAGGTGAACGCAATCCGGCTCATAATAGTCCAGCGCCGCAAAGATGGCCGCCGGGTCTTTCATGAGCGGAATCAAAACGCTTTTCGCGCCGCGGCGCTTGACCGTCTGCACGGTTTTCCGGATGGATGCGCTTTTCCATTTTGCCGGATCGGCAAGCACGCTGCCGATATGATCCACGCCGAGTTCGATCAACGCTTCGGCTTCCCCGGGCTTTTGCACTTCATAAATCTGAATGATCGTTTTTTGCATGCCAACGCCTTATCACGACCCCCGCCTTCGATCAAGATCACAGAGGGGGGTGCGCCCGCCCTGATATTTTCAAAAAAGCAACTTGCTTTTATCCGCAATTCACTGAATAATCTGGGCCATCCAGAGAGGACAAAGGGGGGCGTTTATGACGGTTACCAAACCCATCGAGGAGCTGTATCACCAAAGAGGCTCCCGCGCGCGCGCGCTGCACGACGCGGGGAAAAAAGTCATCGGCTACTTCTGCTGCTTTGTGCCGGATGAAATTCTCACGGCCTTCGACCTGGTGCCCTATCGCATCCAGGGCTCGCAAAGCGAACCCATCGACGAGGCGGACGCGCTGCTCGAACCGATGGCCTGCCCGTTTGCCCGCAGCTGCTTCAACCTGGCGCTCAAGGGCCGGTATGATTTTCTCGACGGGTTTGTCGCCCCGCACAGCTGCGACACCATCGAACGCATGTACCACATCTGGCACAGCAACAAACCCTCCCCTTTCAACCATCTGATCAACGTGCCGCACATGATGGGCCCGTCTTCCGACGCCTTTTACCGCAAAGAGCTGGAATACTTTATTGCCCGTCTGGAGGAATTCACCGGCCGGAAACTGGATTTGGAAAAACTCAGGAGTGCGATCCGGCTCTACAACCGGCGCCGCACCCTGCTTCGGGAGCTCTATGATCTGCGACGTGAAAACCCGCCGCGCGTTTCCGGCACGGAAATCACCAAAGTCCTGGTGGCCGGCATGGGCATCCCCGCCGCGGAGCACATCGAACTGGTTTCGGCATTCATCGACGAGGTGAAAAAGCGCCCGGCGCCCGCGCCGGACGGCCTGCCGCGCATCTTTTTGTGGGGCAACGAAATCGACGACATTGCCTTTGTCAGCCTGGTTGAGGAATGCGGCGCGCACGTCGTGATGGACGATTTGTGCACCGGGTCGCGGTTTTTCTGGCAAGATGTCCCGGAAACGGACGATCCGGTGGATGCACTCGCCCGGCGCTACCTCTCGACGCACTGCCCCCGCAGCCTGAAGCCGCAGGCCAGCAACCGCAGTGAGGATCTGGAAAACCGCTTTGGCTACATCCGGGAATTCATCAGCAAGTGGAAAGCCGACGGGGCGATCTTTTACATTGTCCGCTACTGCGACACCTGCGAGCTGGAAGGCCCGGATCTCCGGGAATACCTGACCGGCCTGAAGCTGCCGGTGCTGATGATCGAGGATGACTATTCAACCTCGACCATCGGGCAGTTGAGAACCCGCATCCAGGCGTTCCTGGAAATGATCATGTAGGGGCATGTCGCGACTTGGATGCAGGGAGCGGTCGCGACCGTTCCATGCCTTTGAGGCGTTATGAAAGACAGGAAGAAACAACGTCTGCCGGGATTCAATTATTCAACAGACGGCGCATATTTTGTCACCATCTGCGTGCAGAATATGCAGTACTGTTTCGGCAACGTCGAGAATGAGACCATGGCTTTAAATCAAACGGGCAAAATCGTGGACCATCAGTGGAACTGGATTTTTGAACAATATGCGTATGTTCATCGCGATGAGTTTGTTGTCATGCCCAATCATGTTCACGGCATTCTTCACATCGCAGAAAACGGTCTTGCCACCCGCACGGGTGGACGCAACTTGGATGTAGGGAACGGTCGCGACCGTTCCCTACAAGCGCAGAAGATTAAAACCATCTCTGAATTAATAGGGGCATTTAAAACAACCTCGTCAAAAATGATCCACCTGGCGGGCCAAACGGATTTCAAATGGCAAAAGTCTTACTATGACAGAGTACTCCGCAATGAAAGGGAGCTGCATTTAACAAGAGAATACATCGTCAATAATCCAAAAGCGTGGGAGTTGGACAAAAACAATCCGGATATTAACGGAAACAATTTGTTTTTGTAGGGAACGGTCGCGACCGTTCCCTACAGACAAATCTAGGGGTAACTTTTATGGAGCAGGCACAGGCCAAGACGACCGCGGTGAAGGGGACGGACACGGCGCGGGAAGTGCGCGCGCTCGTGAAAAACATTTACAAAAGCGCCCATGAGGCCAAAGACCAGGGCAAAAAGGTGGCCTACATCATGGTGGCCTCGCAGTACGATGAAATCCTGCGCGCCATGGACATCGTGCCGCTGCCCACGGAAAATTACGCGGGCCTGTGCGCCGCCAAGCGCGACATGGACCGCTTTCTTCTGAAAGCCGAAGCCGACGGCTACTCGCAGGTTCTCTGCAGCTACGCCCGCATCGGCCTGGGCTTCGACAGCCTGCGCAAGGAGCTGGGGCGCATCCCCGAAGGAAGCCCCGACGGCGGCATGCCCGTGCCCGACATGATGCTGGGCAGCTCCGCGGTGTGCGACCCCCGCTTCAAATGGTATCAGGCAACCAGCCGCTATCTGGAAGTTCCCACCTTCGGCATCGACGTGGTCGCCCCACCGCCCCAGGCGGACCTGAACGCCGTGCGCGACTACTACATTCAATATCAGCGCGACCAGCTCAAAGGCCTGATCGGATTTCTGGAGGCGCAGACCGGCACAAAAATGGACCCCGACCGCCTCTGGGAGTGCATTCGCCTGGGAGACCGCGCCTGGCAGCTCTGGTACGACATCGACCGGCTGCG
>JAAZOZ010000153.1 GCA_012797505.1 Smithella sp.
GCATTTCCGCCTGCTCAACGCCTCCAAGGGCCCGGCCGTTCAATCCACCCGCATGCAGTGCGACAAGCAGCTTTACCGTCTGACCATGAAGGCGACGGTGGAAAATCAGGCCAACCTGCACATCCGCCAGGCCATGGTGGAGTCCCTGGTCGTTGAGGACGGCAAAATTCTCGGCGTATTGGACGCCAGCGGCCATTTTTACGGCGCCAAAAAAGTTGTCATCACCACGGGCACTTTTTTAAACGGCCTGGTCCACATCGGCCCGTCGCAGACGCCGTCCGGCAGAGCGGGAGAGCTGGCGTCGGTGGGGCTTGCCCGTCAGCTCCAATCGCTCGGATTTGACATGGGGCGGATGAAAACCGGCACGCCGCCGCGCCTTAAAGCCTCGACCATTGATTTTTCCGTTCTGGAGCGCCAGGACAGCGATCCCGATCCCGCACCTTTTTCCTTTATGACCACCGCTCTGCGGACGGAGCGCCTGCCTTCTTATTTTGCCGCAACGTGTGAGGAAACCCATCGCATCATCCGCGACAATATTCGTCAGTCCCCTCTTTACTCCGGCGCCATTCAAGGCGTCAGCGCGCGCTACTGCCCGTCGCTCGAAGACAAGGTGATGCGTTTCGGCCAGCGGCAGAGCCACCCGGTTGTGCTGGAACACGAAGGACTCGACACGCAGGAGGTCTATGCCAAGGGGCTGGGCAATTCCCTGCCGCTGGAATTGCAGTATGCGATTGTCCACAGCGTGCGCGGTCTGGAGCAGGCCGAAATCATGCGGCCCGCCTACGCCATCGAATACGACGTTGTTCAGCCGACGCAGCTTCGGATGACGCTGGAGACCAAACGCATCTCCGGCCTGTACCTGGCGGGCCAAATCAACGGGACATCCGGCTATGAGGAGGCTGCGGCGCAGGGCATCTGGGCGGGGATTAACGCAACGCTTGCACTTGCGGGGGCGCCGCCTTTCGTCCTGGACCGCTCCGAGGCTTACATGGCCGTGATGATCGACGATCTGGTCACGCGCGGCGTGGATGAACCCTACCGCATGTTCACCTCGCGGGCTGAGTACCGGCTGATTCTGCGGGAGGACAACGCCGTCCTGCGCCTGATGGGCCGAGGCTGCGAGCTGGGACTGGTTGACCGCGCTCGTTATCTGGATCTTCAGAATCAAAAGAAACGGATTGAAGAGGGCATCCGGAAGCTCCAATCGTCGTCGGTCAAACCGACGCCCGACATCAATGAAAAGCTGGCGGCTCTGTCCTCCCCGCCGATTACACAGGCCACCAACCTTTACAGTCTTTTGAAAAGGCATGAAATTGCCTATGACAATTTAAACGGTTTCCCCGGCTGGGAGCCCCAGAATGACCGCTTTGTCAAAAAGCAGATCGAGATCGAAATCAAGTATGAAGGCTATATCCGGCGTCAGTTCGAAGCGACAAAAAAACTGAAGGAGCAGGAAAAAATAAAAATCCCGCCGGATTTCGACTATGCGTCCGTTCCCGGTCTTTCCAACGAACTGCAGGCCAAGCTCACCCGGATCACGCCCGCGACCATCGGCCAGATGGGGCGCATTCCCGGCATGACTGAAGGCGCCGTCTCCGCCGTCCTGATCATGATCAAAAAGAAGGAATTGCTGCAATCGACTCGTTAACCGGTTTGAAAATGAGTTGAAGCGAAAACGGCCCGGTGATGCCTCGCAAAACATGATGGCGCCATCTGACGGCTGAAGCAGGCGGGAAATGTTCTTGACAGGAAAAAACACGGTTTCTATAATCCGCGTAATAGCGTTGGAACGAATCATTGATCATCAGCAAACAACCAACATTCAGGAGGAGGGGATATGAAAAAAATCGCTGCAAGTATTTTAGCAACATTGTTCATTGTGGTCATGGTGACGGGCTGCGCCGATGAAAAGGGACCGGCCCAGCTGGCCATGAAAGCGGCGGAGCAGGCGGTTACCGCCACAAAGGCCGAGGCGGCAAAACTTGTTCCGGAACAGATGGCCGCGCTGGAAGCCGCTCTGGCATCCGCGAAGGACAAACTCGCCAAGGGTGAGTACAAAGCCGCCCTGACCGAAGCGCAGGGTCTTGTCGGCAAGGCCAAGGATGTCCTGGCGGCGGCAAAAGCCAAAAAAGACGAGCTGTCCAAGCAATGGACGGAGCTGACGGAGGGAATGCCTCAGATGGTTGAAGCCATCCAGGGCAAGGTGGACTCCCTGTCCAAACTCAAAAAGCTTCCGAAAAACATCACCACCGAAAAGCTGGCGGAAGCAAAGTCCGGACTGGAGGCTGTCAAAGCAGATCTGGCAAAGGCGCAGGAAAGTTTTAAATCCGGAAACATCGCGGAAGCCGTTGCCGCGGCTGCCGCTGTGAAAGAGAAAGCTGTAAAGGCCATGGAAAGCCTGGGCATTTCCGCTCCGGAACCGGCAAAGTCATAAAAAAATCAAAAGGGGCACATTCCCAACTGGTGTGAAACGGGGAGTGTGCCTCTTTTTTTTCAAGAATGATGGATTTGAGGCGCGGTCACTTTTTTAAAAGCTTCAGCCTTTCGGAAACACGGTTTGCTTTTGCCGAATCTCCATTTTCCAGATAATAGCTCTGAAGCCTTTCCAGATAAGCCCAGAGCGGCCTTCGCCAGCCGTTGGCCGACGCGGTGTCGATGCCGATTTTCAAGATGGCTTCATCGGCGGGCAGGTATTTTGTCCAGACGCCGCTGGCAATCAACCGGGACAAGGGATCGTCAATGGCTGCAATCTCACGGCCGGCTGTGGCGGCATCCCTGCCGGAAGCGGCTTTCAGAACACCGGCATATCTCGCCGGAAGCTCTTTCGTGTCCACGGCGTTGAAGTTGCCTTTTAAAAAATGGCAGTAGGCCATATCGGCGGGATGCGGTTCGAGCCGGTAGAGCTTTGCAAACTCGCTCGCGTCAAAGGGTTCCAGCGATGCCGTATGGAGCGCGTATTTCGTCAGATAGGCGACCGTTAAAAGGCCCAGATCGTTGCCGGCGGCGATTTCTTTTCTGGCTTTTTCAAAATGAGGTTCGGTGGACGCCTCCCGGCCGGTCAGGAAGCTGGTCTTGTACTCATCCAACTGGCTGTATGCTTTTTCCTTCCAGGCAGGAATATGCCCGGCGCCCCCGCAGGCGCAAATCAATAACACGACGATTAAAAACGGAAGCTTTTTCATGGAACCTTAAACTCCGGATTTTTCTTTGACCCTACAATAGCGTCCAATTTTTTTACAACACTGTCCAGCGAGGTCACTACATCATCGATGTCCGAGCGAAGCAGGTGAAAATCTTTCATGCCTTCAGATGCATCCATGCTTATTTTATTAATATTATCAATAGTTTTATCCAGCTTTTGCAGTTTTCCGATGACGTCTTTGAGAATGACATTGACCTGGGGAAGCGCGCCATCCTTTCCATAGATTTCATGATCGGTCTTGTCCGCCATCTTATCCACTTTGGCGAGGATGCGGTTGACATTGATTGTAATTTCCTTCAGTTGTTTGAGGGAATCATTCAGCGCTCTGACGCTTTCCTCATCGGAAACGGCCATTTCCACAAGGGATTTTTTCGAGGCCAGGTTCGCGGTTATTTTTTCCGCATTGCCCAGCAGCTGATTTAAGTTCCCGCGGGGATCGGAAAGCGTGCGCGTTAATTGCTCAACATGATCGGCAATCTTTGTCACTTGGTCCAGAACAGGTTCTATTCTCGCTATGGCGTCATTGATGTCGTTGACGATGGCCACTTCCGGAACCTGGTTTGGATCCAGCGGCGGACTGCTCAGATCGGAAGTGGTCACGACAATCCGCGCCACGCCGATCAGCGGCCGGTACAAAATAAAGGTGCTGTCCGACCGGACCCATTTCACATGGCGATCGGGGATTTTGATTTTAATTAAAACGATGCCTTTGTCGTTGAGCTCCAGCGCCTGCACCTTGCCGATGTTGAATCCCGAAAAATCAACCGGCATGCCTTCGGTAAAGCCGTCGCCGGAGCGCGACGACAGCGTGAAGGTGTGCATGGTCTCGAAAACGCCCTTTCCCACGGCAAGGTACAAAAGCGCCGCGGCGAGCAAAACGGCCGTGCAGACGATGAAAAGTCCGACTTTCAATTCGCGGCTTACTGTCATAGTGCTCCGTACTTTTCTTTCATCCATCGGTAGTCGTAGATTTGGCAGCTTAAATACAAATCATCAATGATTTTCAGAGCATTCATGATAAAGCGACCATCCTTCAAGTGGGGGACAATTTGAAAAGGCTGATCGATCAGAATCATGGCGTCCTTGACCATCGCAGCCCGAAGCAGCATGACGCAAAAACGCTCTTCAGTGTTCAGCGCCGGGTTGCGCCTGTCGGCAATCGGCCCGAGACCAAAGCGCTCCAGGCACGAGAGCGCAAGCTGCCGGGCCTGCCGCCTGGGCATATTTTCGTGATACTGCTTGATCAGGGCGATGTTCATGTACACATCCTGATTGGAAATCAGCGGCACATTCTCGGAAACAGGCGCAGCCTGCAGGGGAAAAGCCCGCAGAAACTTCTCCTGCGACTGCCGGAGCGTCTGTTCGTTGTCAAAATAATTTACAGTAATTTTGTGATTAATGACAGCACCTCGATCATCAGGATAGCCGCAAAAACATTTACCATGCCCTGGGATACCACCACGGGAATGCTGGTCAGTTCACGTGACGCCCGCAGACCGAAACGGATGGGAATCAGCGTAATGAAAAATCCGTAAACGGCGCACTTGAACAGGGCAATGACTATATCAGAAAAATCCGTGGAATTTAACAGAAGATTTGAATAAACATCCGAGCTCATCCCGAACATCATCCGGGAAAACAGGTTGCCGCTGACCAGCAGGACAATGGAAAAAAGACTGCTTAGCAAAACGATGGAAACGATGCCGTTGATGATGCGCGGCATCACCAGATAATCGATGATGTCAATGCGGAAAATTTCCAGCGTTTTGATTTCCTGGTTGACCTTCATCACCGCCATTTCCGTATTGATCGCGGCGCTCGACCGCAGGGTGATCAGAAGCACCGTTAAAAAAGGCGATAATTCCGTAACAATCAAGCCCATTAAGATGTGTCCGATAAACTGGGTCAGCCCGAGCTCTTTGAGCAGGGTGAAGACAACGCCGATAAAAAGCGAGCCGAAGAGAATTGAAACAATAAGAAAAAGCGGCAAGATCTGCACGGAAGTGAAGTAGAGCTGATTCAAAAGGACTTCCCGCATGGCGCTTGAATAGGTTTTTTGTTGAAAAATCCGCAGAAAAACTTTCCCGGAAAACGCGATCGTCCCGGCAAAGCCGCTGATCATCCGGACGACCTGATTCCCTAATTTTTCTAACAAGGACATATATGTTCGCTCCGTGATGCGGCATCCTAACACAGGACAAAAAATACTTCAAACCATCATTATAAATGCGTTTTACGTTGACAAACGGAGGCGTGTCGTTATATTTGAAATAATTATGCGTTCAAAAACATCCGAAAAGCAGTACAGGACGCATTCTTTTGGAGGAAAAGATGAAAAATTCAAACCGAAAAACGTTTTTTATGTTCCTGATGGCCTTTCTGGTGGCCTTTTTTATTGTTTCACTGGTGGGCGTTTTGAGATCATCCTTTACCAGCTCCGGGGCTCCTGAAATTCCCACCGCCCAGGCTGTCCCCAGCCTTTCCAACACCCCCGGCACGGCTCCGAATTCTTTTTCCGATCTGGTGGACCGTGTTAAGCCGGCAGTTGTCAATATAAGCACTTCCAAAACCTATAAAGGAAGAGGCGGTTTTGGAACACCTTTCGGAGAATCGCCTTTCGGGGATGATTTCTTTGACCGCTTTTTCGGCGACATGCCCCGCAGAGAATTTAAACAGCGCAGCCTGGGATCAGGATTTATCATCAGCAATGACGGTTATATCTTCACCAATAATCACGTGGTGGAACAGGCGGATAAAATCCGCGTCAAAATATCCGACGGCAAGGAATACGATGCCAAAGTCATCGGAACGGACGTCAACACAGACATAGCCTTGATTAAAATCAAACCGACCAACAGCCTGCCGGTTGCGGATATCGGAGATTCTGAAAAAGTTCGAGTCGGGGAATGGGTCGTTGCGATCGGCAATCCTTTCGGTTTGGATGCGACGGTAACCGCAGGAATTGTCAGCGCCAAGGGACGGGTCATCGGCGCCGGACCTTACGATAACTTTATTCAAACAGACGCCTCGATCAATCCCGGCAACAGCGGCGGCCCGCTCTTTAATATGGAGGGGAAAGTCATCGGTATTAATACGGCCATCGTGGCGCACGGCCAGGGAATCGGCTTTGCCATTCCCATCAATATGGCCAAAAACATTCTCGCGGATCTGAAAACAAAAGGAAAAGTTACGCGCGGCTGGCTGGGAATATCCGTGCAGGATATTACCGACGATGTCGCCCAAAATTTAAACCATAAAAACAAAAACGGCGCATTGGTATCGGATGTTTTCAAAGGCGATCCGGCAGATGCAGCAGGAATTAAAATTGGTGATATCATTATAGAAATCAATGGGAAACCCGTCAAGGATACGCACGAGCTGCTGCTGATGATCGCTGCCATGAAAGTCGGTCAGAAGATGAGCGTCAAAGCCATTCGCGACGGAAAGGAAATGATGTTCCAAGTGGTAGTGGCGGAGCGTAAAGACAATGTAACAATGGCCATGGAAAGGTCCGGGCTTGGACATTTTGGCATTGCCGCGCAGGACATCACTCCGGAGATGGCAAAGCAGCTCGGAATCGCGCGCGATGGCGTTATGGTCACTGACGTTCAGGCGGGAAGTCCGGCCGACGAAGTCGGCATTCAACCCCGGGACATCATCGTTCAGGTAAACCGGGTTAAAATATCATCCATGAAAGATTATACCCGTGAAATCACCAAAGCCGCGCAAAAGAAAAGTGTCACACTGTTCATCAAGAGGGGTCGATCCGGTTATTCCGTAACGATCCGCATCGATTAAAGATCCGTCCTTCGGAAAAAGGCAGGCCTTCGGGCCTGCCTTTTTTATAGAAATCAAACCCTGAAAAGAGAAGGCCATGGACAGAAAGCTTCATGATTACGGTGGTGTAATCCATCTGCACTCCTCCTTTTCCTTTGACGGCCACGCGCCGATGGAAGAAATTCTCGCCGCAGCCGAAAAGAATGAGGTTGACTTCATCATGCTGACGGACCACGACCATCTGAAGGCCAGACAGGAAGGATGGGAAGGATGGCAGAAAAAAACGCTGGTCCTGGTCGGAGAAGAAATAGCCCCTAGATTTAATCATTTTCTGGCGTTTAATATCCAGGAGCCGGTTATATGCTCAGGAGACCCTGAAGGCATAAATCCGCAAAAATATATTGATGAAGTGAACCGTCAGGGCGGTTTTGGCTTTATCGCCCACCCCGATCACGAAGGAACGAAATTGTTTCACGTGAAACATTACAGTTGGAACAATTGGAATGTCGGGGATTTTGCAGGCATCGGCGTCTGGGATTTTATGACGGACTGGCAGAAAAGCCTTCACGGATACGGCAGTGCGCTCTTGAGCTTCCTTTTCCCCGCCTTAGTTTTAAAAGGCCCCCGCAGGATTACGCTGGAAAGATGGGACGCCCTGAACCAAATCCGGAAAACCGTCGGCATCGGGGAGCTGGACAACCATGCCACCGTGAAAAAGCTGCTGGGAATCCGTTTCGTCGCCTTCCCTTTCCACCGGGCCTTCGCGTTCATCCGAACGCATGTTTTAACCAAAACCGGTTTCACCGGAAACAATCAACAGGACATCGCCATGTTGTATGAGTCGCTTCTTCATGGACGCTGCTATTTTGCCCTGGAATATTTCCGCAGGGCAAAAGGTTTTCAATTTGCTGTTGAACAGGATCAGAAAGTATTTCATATGGGAGATTCTCTTCCGCTTTCGCTTTCAGGAAACGCTCAATTATCCGTCTCCTGCCCCGCGAAAGCTCGTATTCGTGTCATCAGAGACGGCCGGGAGGAATGCCGGGCAATCGGCAATCGGTTAAGCATAAAAATTGACAAAACAGGGGTTTATCGCGTCGAAGCGCACCTGAAGACGGCCGGAAAAACCCGGCCTTGGATTTTTTCCAACCCGATCTTTATAAACTCTCCGAACCATTAGCCTTTTGCCACCGGGAATACCGAAACAACATGGACAAAGATTTCACCGCTCTTTCCGGGCTGGGAAAAACAATACCTTTGTATTTCTGACCTTCGATTTCGATGACCGTTCGGGTCGTTTCATCGGTGAGCAGATAAACGCCGATCACCGGCTTGTGATATTTTCCCATAACCCGGACGGTTTTTTCCACAAGTCCCCTCTCGTAAACTCTGAGCAGTTCGAGATTCTCGGCCACCATTTTCGGGTCATAGGACTTGTCCACTGCAACCGTCGATTCCAAAACCGATTGAATCGTCACTTTTCTGCCGATAATGCCCATATATATAATCGCGTCGCATTCTTTCCACTGCAGCAGCTCTTCGACAATCGCCACGTGGGTGTCCGTATTCATTTCCGCCACCAAATCCACGGGATTGGCATGGCTCCAGTACGCAGGAAGCAAACCATTGATTTTTTGAATGATTTCTGTTGACAGTGGCTGCACGATCAGGCCGTTCTCGGCGCATAGGTCCGAAGCGATGACGCCCCACCCTCCTCCCAGGGTCAGGATGGCCACCCGATTTCCGTGAGGCAGCGGAAGAGAGGAAAAAGCAGCGGATAAATCAAGTAATTCCATCGACTGGTTGGCCTGAATGATTCCTGCCTGTTTGCAGGCTGCATTAAAAACCCTGATATTGGATGCCATTGCTCCGGTATGGCTTGCCGCAGCATGCGCCCCCGCCTGTGTGCGCCCTCCCTTTAAGGCAATGATCGGTTTATTCCGACCGACCCTGCGCGCCGACTCAAAAAATCTTCTGCCATTTTTGATGCTCTCGATATACAGGACTACTGTCTTTGTCATCCCGTCCACTTCGAAACCATCCAGATAGTCCTCAATCGTGATCATCGCCTCATTGCCGGAGCCGCTGAACGCGCGGATGCCGATGCCCTCTTTTTCGGCAAACGCAAGCAGCTGCGTTCCCAGATTACCGGACTGCGCAACCAGAACCGTGTCTCCCGGTTTTGGCCGAACATGTGTCCCCGTACAATAAAGAGAGCAATGCGGATTGCATATCCCCATGGTATTGGGGCCAAGAATCAAAACACCGGCCTCGCGCGCTTTTTTAACGAGTTCCTCCTCGAGGGCTTTTCCTTCAGCCCCCGTTTCTCCAAATCCGGATGAAATGAGCAACGCATTTTTAATGCCTTTCTGCTGCAATTCGTCTATTATCGGCAGCACTTTCCCGGCGGGAATGGTAATGACGGCCAGATCGACCGGACCGGGAATTTCCGCAACGGTTTTAAAGGCTTTTCTTCCGGCAATTTCTCCGCCTTTGGGATTGACCAGATATACTTTCCCGGAATAACGGCCCGCGATCACATTGGTGTACATTAGCTGCCCCCACTTGCTCAATTCAGCGGAAGCTCCGATAAAGGCAATGGATCCGGGATAGAACAGCTTTGCGATCGCTATCGGTTCCACGGGAACATGTGTGGTCTTCTGCAGGCTGCGTTCTCCGAGAACAATCAACGCATCGACCGCCGTTACCCGGCCGTCGGGCGACACGAGCAGGGGATTGATGTCGATTTCCTTGATTTCAGGGATGCTCACGGCCATTTCGGACAGACCTGTTAGAACCCGGACCAGGGCGTTTCTGTCCGGGGCTTTTTCTCCACGGAAATCGCTCAGCAGCTTTTTGGCGCTCACCTCCGAAATCATCCGGTTTGCCTCTTCTTCGTCAATGGGCGCCAGCCGGAATACCACATCTCCAATGGCCTCCGTAAAAATCCCCCCTAGACCGAACATGATGACCGGACCGAACTGCTCGTCAAAAAACAGACCGGCGACAAACTCTCTTTTCCCCTCCAGCATGGGCTGAAGTAAAAACCCTTCCAAATCATCCCCGGCCGCATCCTTTATATATACAGCGGCCGCCTGGAGATCATCCGGATTCTTGATGTTGAGTTTGACCACACCCCTTTCCGTTTTATGGGTTAGCCTGCTGCCCAGACCTTTTAAAACAACCGGAAAGCCCATTTCTTGGGCGGATACGATTATGTCATTGATATTATTTATTAATTTTTCTTCTACCACGGGAACATGATAGTGCTTCAACACAACCTTTGCCTCAGCTTCGGTCAATGCGGACCTGCCTTCTTCGATCGCTTTTGTTATGATTTCTGACGGATTCATAGGTACCCCTTTTCAATATTGACTGTCACGAAGAAATAGAATTTCCGATTTTACAGCATAACCATTGTCCACTTTTTCTGTTCCTCCGGATCAACTCCCTCGCTTCCGTCGTATCAGTCCTCTCCTTCGGCGGCTGACTATCCACCGGAGAGACGACTTGCCTTCAAAATAAAAACTCGGGGTTCAATTTTGAAGAACCAAACGGAGGATTTTCTGATAGAAATCTTTTTCCCGCTCCAGGAGATTCTCCAGAATGGGCGTGGCTGGGGAGAAGTTCGGTGTATCCTCTTCGCTGATCCGCCGGAAGACGGCTGCCACTTCGTGATAAATACCCTCAATGACAGCCATCTCACGGGAAAGACGAAGCCTCTGGAGCGCAGGGTATTGTGCTTCTTGCTCCTCAAGAAACTGCCGATATAGGGTGCGAAATCCGGCGCCCCCCGTTCCCCGCCGTTCGATGACTTGGTATGTAAAGCGCGCGGACCACCGCCAGTCTTCCGCTTCTTTCCAGTTGGCCAGATCCCTGATGAGCGCTTCCAACGATTTGACTCCATAAGCCGCGGGCAGCCCCGGTATGCCGTTGAGGTTCTCCTCGGCCCATAGACGGATGGCGCTGTGCACCACGGTTTCGTCAATGCGGAACCCCGAGATATCCTCAAGCACGAAGGCTTTATTCCTCAGCAAAAAGGGCGGGAAAGCCGCGCTCCGCGCACGCTCCATGTCTGTGATCGTTACAGCGAGTGTTTCCGGATGGAGCGTGTCCGAAACGTAAAATTCTTCTTTTTTGTCATCGTAGCCACAGATGACCACGGCGTGGCCGGGAAAGTGCTGATCGGTGTTGAAGTAGGGAAGGTAGGCGATGTCGGTCTGAACAAGAACCGGCAGTCCACGGTCCACCGTCTCTTTAGCGTGCCGTGTCGCCTCCGCGGCGTTTTCGGTCTCCCGCCAACGGAATTTCAGACCTACCGCCCGAAAGAAGTTCTCCTCCAAGGCAAGACAACGCATGTGGACTAGCCGGGAAGGGGTTTGATTAAGGACGAGGTAGAAGAATCCCGGTCCTCTCCCCAACCCGATGACTGTGGGTTCGCTGATCTTAATCCCATGAAATTCCAATACATTTCGGATGGCGCTTGACGCACAGTGGAATCCCGGTTGATGACGGTATCCCGGAATAATCTGATTCTCGTACATGACGACCTTCCTGCCGGGAATTCATTTTCAACTTGTAAATCTTCGTTGAAGGCATCGTTTTGAAAATGCATCGCTCTCTCCGCCTGGGGAAAGGGCCGCACTCATCAATCAACACGGTTCCCGGCTCGCTCATTCTCGCTGTTCTCCATTTTTACAAATGGAACCTTATCTATTTTTGAAATATTGTCAACTGAAAAACCCGGGGACGAACCTCCTTGAATTTACGGCCATCATTACCCTCTGCCGGAATAATGGGTCGGCGTAAGGATGCCGAAATGCCGCCGCTCTTTCAGGCGATAATTTTCTCAGAAAAAAGGCGTGGGAAAAGAATGCAGGGGCGCGTCCAAATATGGCCTTCTGAAACGGCGCGCGGCAGCGCCGAAGCGGATCGATCCTTCCCGGTCCAGTGTCAATATTTGCTGTTAATATTTGCTTGACGTATCCTTAATGTAATATAGTCTTGGGTCAAATCTGCTGCCGCGATTTTAGGGCTCGCGCTGATCGGGGATCACATGACCAATCCTTCCGTAAATCAAGTAAACGTTGACGGTCGCCTGATCGGCATCGTTGGTCTGGAAGAAGCTTTACAAAAAGCAATTTCCGTCTGCGCAGGCAAAAGCGATTCGGAAATTTCCGACTTTCTCGTCCGGGAGGTCTCCGGCCGGAACTACATTCCTTCGTCAACCCTTCCGGCCTACGCCCGTGCCCTGCTGCGCGAATACAAAGCGGCGCTGAACCTTCCCGTCGATCCCGAGCCGGCAACCGGCCTGACTGTTCTTGTGCTGGGCGCGGGCTGCGCCCGTTGCGATCAATTGCAATCGGACATCCGCGATGTTTTATCACAGATGCAGATCGCCGCAGATGTCCGGCATGTGACCGACATCCGGGAAATGTCCAGGTTCGGCGTCCTTGGCGCGCCGGCGCTGGTGATCAACAACAGGGTGGCGGCCGTGGGTGAAGTTCCGCCCAAAAGTCTCATCCGCCAGTGGATTACCGACGCTTTGAAAAACGGCGATTGAGTTTCCTTCCTCGCACCCGACCCTTCACGCACCTCATCTCTTTTGATCCGCCGCCTCATCTATGGCCCCTCGCCTGTTTTTACCATTCACCACGGAGGTTCTAAAGACCCTCCCTACGATTTCCTCGTCACTCGTCGTATTCCACCCATCTCTTTTTGACCGATGCTCGTCTTCTTATGGCCCATGGCCTATTACCTATTCCTCCTGACACCGCGGACAGTAAAACGTACTGCGTCCACCCTGCCGGATCCGAACGATGATCCCGCCGCATCGGACACAGTCCTCGCCTTCCCGTCCGTAAACTTTCAGCTCCTTCTGGTTTTCCCCCGGACAGCCGTAAAGGTCCCGCCATTCGGAAATAGACGTTCCCCGCCCGGCAATGGCCTTTCTCAGAATACGCCGGGCCTGACGAAAAATTTTTTTCCACTCGGATTCTCCAAGCGATGCCGCCGGCCTCAGCGGAGAGATGCCCGCTGCGTGCAGGATTTCGCAGGCGTAAATGTTGCCGATGCCGGCAATCGCTTTCGGATCCATCAACAGTGTTTTGACGTGAATCCTGCGCCCGGCCTGGCTTTGCATGAAGTTCCTGAAATCAAAGCGGCCCATCAGATCATTGGACAAGGACTCCCGACCGGCATGGACCACCCGGACAGTTGCAAAGCGGCGGGGATCGACGAGATCGAGGTTGCCGTCAACCAGCGTCATCCGCCATCGCGTATGCGGCTCCTTCTTGCGGTCCGCCCGCCAGAACAACCGTCCCGACATGCGCAGATGAACAACGATGCTTCTGCCGTCATGAAGGCGCATCTCAACGGTCTTTCCCCGGCGGCAAACCCCGCAAATCCTCATCCCGCGGACATTCGCGATGCCGTCGAGTTTGTGATCGAAGACTTTCGCCGCCAGAATTTTCTTTCCGGCGATTTTTCCCTGCAACTGGCAACACAGCGTTTCAACTTCGGGCAGCTCCGGCATTCTCGATCCTGATTGCGTTGAAAAAAATTTCTCCACGCACTTTTTTTAAAATTTTTTTCATTTTTTCTTTCAAAATGCAAAATAAATGTTGACAAATTTTTTTGCTTGCGTAAATTCAAAAATCAATAAAAGTTTTTTTTAGAAGGATTTTTTTAGCGGAAGGATGCTTCCGGAAGGAGGATGGATGGAAAACGAGACCCTGTTTAATGAGGATGCAGAACCTCCTGGCCCCTCAGCCGGTCTTGTTGTGGTGCCGAACAAAACAACGAATTTTTTTTCGTTGACCACAAATAATCACCTCCCCTCCCTGGCAAAATCAAAGCCGGAACGGCTTTACTTTCCCTTCAAAGATTCTCCCCGCTCACGGGTTTTCCGAAAAAAACATTACCCGGACATCAGCCGCATCGAATGGTTTGACTGGCGATGGCAGTTTCAAAACGCCATCCGCCATGTCCAGACCCTGGACGCCATGGTTCACCTTTCCGACAATGAACGCCAGGCCATGATGCACCCGTCAGGGGATCTCCCTGTCGCCATCACCCCTTACTATGCCAGCCTGATTTCCCCGGAAGACCCGTCTTCTCCGCTTCGCCGCTGCGTCATTCCGGTGGTCGATGAATGCCTGCATACCAAGGGCGAAGAAGAAGACCCTCTCGGCGAGGACGCAGATTCTCCGGTCCCCGGGATTGTGCATCGCTATCCCGACCGCGTTCTGTTTCTGGTCACGGACATCTGTTCGACCTACTGCCGCTACTGCACCCGCTCCCGCATTTTCGGCCGCCAGCACCAATGCTTTATCGACACGGCCAAGTGGGAAAAAGCGCTGGACTACATCGCCTCCAATCCGAATGTCCGCGACGTACTCCTGTCCGGCGGCGACCCCCTGACCCTTTCCGACGACCGGCTGGAATGGCTGCTTTCGAGGCTCAAGGAGATTCCCCATGTGGAACTGGTCCGCATCGGCACGAAAGTCCCCGTGGTGATGCCGCAGCGCATTACCCCGGCTCTTGTTTCCATGCTGAAAAAGTGCCATCCCCTCTGGATGAGCATTCATGTCACGCACCCCGACGAACTGACCCCGGAAATGAGCGCCGCCTGCATTCGCCTTGCCGATGCCGGCATTCCACTGGGCAGCCAGACGGTATTGCTGGCCGGCATCAACGATTCCGTTTCCACCATGACCCGCCTGGTCCACGGACTCCTGCAGATCCGCGTCCGTCCTTACTATCTGTACCAGTGCGACCCGATCCCGGGCTCGTCCCATTTCCGAACACCCATCAGCAAAGGCCTGGAAATTATCCAGGGCCTGCGCGGCCATACCACCGGCTATGCCGTGCCGACCTTCGTCGTTGACGCCCCCGGCGGCGGAGGAAAAATTCCGCTGCTTCCCGAATATGCCATCGGGTGGGACAAGGGCGACCTGATGATGCGCAATTACGAAGGTAATATCTTCCGCTACCCGGACAACCATGCCGAGTCAAAGGATATCCACTAGGATATTGAAATAGCTTATGTCCGGTAACCCCGTCTGTCCATCGACCCCCCCTTGCCGAACGGTCACCATCGGCCTGACCTACGACCTGCGCGACGATTACCTTCGCGAAGGATACAGCCTCGAAGAAACCGCCGAGCTCGACAAGCCCGATACCATCGAAGCCATTGAAAACGTCCTGAAGAAAAACGGCCACGCGACCGACCGCATCGGCCATGTGAAGGCGCTCATCCGCCGTCTGGCCGCAGGCGACCGCTGGGACCTTGTCTTCAACATCGCCGAAGGCATGCACGGTTTTGGCCGGGAGGCGCAGGTCCCTGCGCTGCTGGACGCCTACCGGATCCCCTACACCTTTTCAGACGCCCTCGGCCAGGCGCTGACGCTCCATAAAGGCATGACCAAACATATTGTGCGGGATCTGGGCATTCCCACGCCGGACTTTGCCGTGGTCTCCTCTCCGGAAGACATCGGTCGCGTTCGGCTGCCTTACCCCCTCTTTGCCAAACCGGTCGCGGAAGGCACGGGCAAAGGCATCACCGCCCGTTCCAGAATCGACAACGCGGAAAGCCTGCGCTCGGTCTGCGGGACTCTCCTGCAGACTTTCTGCCAGCCGGTGCTGGTGGAAACGTATCTGCCCGGGCGCGAATTTACCGTCGGCATCATCGGGACCGGCAAAAACGCCCGCGTCATCGGCGCCATGGAGGTTCTCCTGAATCCGGACGCGGAACCGCATGCCTATTCCTACGACAACAAAGAGCATTATGAAAACCTGGTGCGCTATACCGCCGTCTCCGACCCGGAAGCCCTGCGGGCCATGGAAGTCTCCCTGGCGGCCTGGCGCGGACTGGACCTGAAGGACGGAGGGCGCGTGGATCTGCGCTCGGACGCTTTCGGCAGTCCTCATTTTATAGAGGTCAATTCCCTGGCCGGTTTGAATCCGGTGCGTTCCGATCTGCCGATTTTGTGCAGACTGGCAGGCATATCCTATGATCAACTGATCACCGACATCCTGAACTCTGCACTGGAGCGCGCGGGTCTTTCCAGGAGGCAAAGTTTCCAACCCGACGGCCCGGGAACGGAAAAGTCTCCATGAAAAAAATCCTGATTCTGCACAGCGATGTGCCGGCGGATGCGGGCGAAGACGAGCTTGATTGCCTGACACAGGCCCGTACCATCGGCGAAGCGATCATTTCGCTGGGC
>JAAZOZ010000154.1 GCA_012797505.1 Smithella sp.
CCCCACACGAAGAAGATATTGGCGTCTTACGCGCGCGTCGCGCAAAAGATTCGCGCCCGAGCGGATGCCCGCGACACCGCAGGCCTGACGCGGGCCATGGAGGATGCCGCAAAGACGTTGTTCTGAGGCGGGCCGGACGGAAGATTTCCTTTGGATTTTTGAGGCGGATGGTGTATTTTTGTCACGCTGCATAACGTTTCGATCAAAGGAGCGGCCTTCTTTTATGGATCAAAAAATCGATCAAGTCGCGAGACTGGCGGCGAAAGCCGGAAAAATTGTCGTCTTCACCGGCGCAGGCATCAGCACGGAATCCGGCATCCCTGATTTTCGCGGTCCCGGAGGACTCTGGACCAAATACGATCCGGACGATTTCACCATCGATAAATTTCTGGGATCTCATGCAACGCGCAAAAAAATGTGGCAGCGCCTGCGGGAAGGCGGCCTGATGGAAGACGCACGGCCCAACGCGGCGCATTATGCCGTCGTGGAGCTGGAGAAGATGGGCAAACTGCTGTCTCTGGTTACGCAGAACGTGGACAATCTGCACCAGAAGGCGGGGAGCTCGCCCGCACTCATCCGGGAATTGCACGGCAATATGCAGCGGCTGGTTTGCCTGAACTGCCGGGAGAGTTACCCGATTGCCGTGGTCAAGGAAAAGTATGCCGGTTCCGACGATGCGCCGACCTGCGACTACTGCCGGGGCATCCTCAAGCCGGATGTGATTTTCTTCGGAGAGGCCCTGCCGCAACAGGCCCTGGCACAGGCGATGCGGGAAGCGGAAAGCTGTGATTTGATGATCGTGATCGGTTCGTCGCTCGTTGTGTATCCCGCGGCCTATGTTCCGGTTCATGCCAAGCAGTCGGGGGCCGATCTGGTGATCATCAACAAAGGCGAAACCGAACAGGATCACCTGGCCGACGTCCGCATTGACGCCTCGGCAGGGGAGACCATGACGAAAATACTAAACAGGCTGAAGGCTGAAGACTGAAGGTAAAGGAACGGGCGCGAAACGCGCCGTCATGCCGGCGAATACCCTGGAGGGCACGAGTGCCGGCATCCAGAAAAAATTAACCACGTCGCAGCAAACTGCCAAGAAGTAACACCCCATCCCGCAACAGGGGGATTTAAAAAGCCGAAGGCTTACAAAACAGATCTTCAGCCTTCAGTCTTCAGCCTTCGGTCTAAGGATCCTTATGTGCCTGATCCTTTTTGCCTGCAATGCGCATCCGGACTACCGCCTGATTCTGGCGGCCAACCGCGATGAATTCTACGACCGGCCTTCCGCGCCGGCGGATTTCTGGACCAGCCATCCGCAGGTGCTGGCGGGAAAAGATCTGAAAGAAAAAGGGACATGGCTGGGCGTCACCAGAGGAGGCAAATTTGCCGCCATTACCAATTATCGTGATCCCGCTTCCTGGAAAGCCGACGCGCCGTCCCGCGGAAAGCTGGTCAGCCGGTATCTGACCGGATCGGCCGGTCCTGAAAAATATCTCCGGAATGTTGCCAAAAAAGCCGAGGCTTACAACGGGTTTAATCTTCTTTTGGGCGACGGTGCGGACCTCTTTGTGTATTCCAACCGGGGAGATATCCGGAAACTCTCATCCGGGATTTACGGCCTGAGCAATGAGCTCCTCGATACGCCCTGGCCCAAGGTTCAACGGGGGAAAAAATTACTGAAGAGAGCCCTGGCCCAAAAAGGAAAAGAACTGGAAGAGGCGCTGTTTGATCTTCTTGCGGACCGACGCGTCCCCCCCGACCGGAATCTGCCGGACACGGGCATCGGCCTCGAATGGGAAAGGCTGCTGGCGACGATGTTTATCAAAAGCCCCATTTACGGAACGCGCTCTTCAACACTGCTGCTCATCGGGAAAAACAAGCGAGTCAAACTGATAGAAAAAGTTTACAACGGCGAGGAGGAGCCCTGGCTGATCAGTCGGTTTGCGTTTCCTGTAGAGGATCGGACATGAAAGGAGGATGCCATGAAGGTGGTTTATTCCGAAGAGTATAAACAGGTTTACTCATACGACCCCGCCTCCAACCCCGGTAGGATCGAATCCATCGAATTCGCTCTGGCGGGGAAAGTGAACTATGTGGAGCCGCTGCCCGCCACGGAAGAAGAAATCCGCGCCGTGCACACGCCGAAACACGTTGCCGAAGTCCGGCGCGAAGGCGTCTATGACATCGCCGCGCTTGCCGCGGGCGGAGCGATCAGGGCCGCGGAAATCGGACGGTTCGAGCCTTGTTTCGCCGTGATCCGCCCTCCGGGGCATCATGCCTCTGCCGACAGCGCCTGGGGGTTCTGCTATTTCAACAACATGGCCATTGCCCTGACCGCGCTCAAGCGGAAAAATAAAATCCAAAAAGCCTTTATTCTGGATTTTGACCTCCACGTCGGCGACGGCAATATCAACATTCTCGGCAAGACGGGGTATGTGACAATTCTCAATCCTGCGGGTCAGGACCGCAACGAATACCTGAAAACCGTTGCGAACGCTCTGGACAAAACCGACGCGGACATGATCGCCGTTTCGGCCGGATTCGACAATCATGAAGCCGACTGGGGCGGGCTGTTGGCGACGGAAGACTACACGACCATGGGGAGGCTGGTCCGGGAAGCGGCGCGGCGCAATGGGGGCGGCTGCTTCGGCATTCTCGAAGGCGGCTACAACCATTCTGTTTTGGGGAAAAACGTTTGGGCGTTCATTGAAGGTTTGAGCGGCTAAAAGGGGAAATCCTGATCGGATGACGTCCGGGATTCGCCGGAGGTTTCCGGATGGATGTATTTTTGAGCCTTTTTGTGCTCCGGCCTGGCGTGGACCACGATGGAGCGGGGCGTCGTCGGACAGGCCAGCTGGCAGGCGCCGCAGCCGATGCAGTACTGCCGGTCGATTTCCGGATACAGGATGGTTTCCTTTTCGGTAAAGCGGATGGCGTGCGTCGGGCAGACTTCGCCGCAAGCGCCGCAATTCCGGTCATCGACGTATACGACGCAGATATCCTTCAGCAGTTCGGCCTCGCCGATCTGCGTGAGTTTCTTTTCGGCAAGCCCGATCGGCAAAATCGCGCCGGTGGGGCAGACCCGGCCGCAGACATCGCATTCATAATCGCAGTAACTCTTCTCGTAGTTCATTTTCGGCTGCAGCGGACCGGATAGTCCAAACGCCGTGAGCGTCGGCGTCAACACGCGGGTCGGGCAGGCGCTGACGCACAGGGAGCAGGCGGTGCAGGCCTGTGAAAAACGCTGCGCGCTGATCGATCCGGGGGGAGTGACCGGCGGGTTTGCCCCGGCGTCGCGGGCGCTGAAGCATTCGCGAAGATTCGCGTTCAGCGCCCAAAAGCCGGATACAGCGGCAACGCCTCCGAGGATGAGCCTGCGGCGCGAGGGAGACCAGCGGCTTGCTTTTGGCTGCCGTTGTCTTTTTTGGTAGCGAATGACGCCTGATGAGCAGGCATCGAGGCAGTTGAAACAGCCGACACAGCGGCTCATGTCAACGGCGGCATTTTTCGCATCGATGCAGGCTGCCTTGCAGACCGATTCGCACCGGCTGCAGGACGAGCAGTCTTTTGGATGTAAGGCAAAGTGAAAAAAAGACGCACGCGACAGCAGACCCAAAAGCGTTCCCACCGGGCAAATCGCGTTGCAGTAAAGGCGGCCATGCCCGATGGCGAGGACGGAGACCAGAAGAACAAACCCGCCCGTCGCAGCCCCAGCGGCAAGGGGGATAAACGTCGTCTGTTTCG
>JAAZOZ010000155.1 GCA_012797505.1 Smithella sp.
ATGACAAAAATGGCCGTTAATGAACAACCCCGCCGCAAGCAGCGGGGTATCAAAAGCTTTCTATTTTGTATGGGCCATTCGCCGCAAGCGGCGGGGAATGGAACCCTAAGAGATTCAAAGCCCTCCTCTTTTCCCTTCAGGATGTCTTCGCGTCGTTCCCGCGAGGGATTTTTGTTTCTTGTGGCCCGTCCGTGTTTTATGATAAGCACCCACTTGTTTTGAAAGGATTCCTTCATGCATGACATCGACCTGATCATCTCCGGCGGAAAAGCGCTCCTGCTCGACGAGGCAAACACCTGTCTGGACAACGCCGGAATCGCCGTTCACGATTCATCCATCATTGACATCGGCCGGAAAGAAGAGATTCTGCAGCGGTATGCCGCAAAAAAAATCATCGACGCCGAAGACTCCCTGGTGCTTCCCGGTTTCGTCAACACGCACACACACGCCGCGATGACCTGCTTCCGCGGAATCGCGGACGATCTGGAGCTGATGGAGTGGCTTAACGATTATATGTTCCCGGCGGAGGCGAAAAACGTCAATCCGCATCTGGCTTACTGGGGATCGCTCCTGGCATGCGCGGAAATGATCAAATCCGGCACGACGACGTTCTGCGACATGTACATCTTTGAAGAGGAAACGGCCCGCGCGGCCAAAGAGGCGGGCGTCCGCTGCCTGGTCGGCGAGGTCCTTTTCGACTTTCCCTCGCCCAGTTGCAAAACCACCGAGGAAGGCCTCGCCTACACGCGGCGGCTTGCCGAAAAGTGGTACAATGATCCCCTGGTCAAGATTATCGTCGAACCGCATTCGCTTTACACCTGTTCGCGCCCGCTGCTGCAGAAGGCCAAAATCATCGCCGACGAATTCGGCCTGATGCTGGGGATTCATCTTCTGGAAAATCAGCAGGAGCATGACCAGCTTCTGGAAAAACACGGAAAAAGCGCGGTGGCTTTTTTGGACGACATCGGGTGCCTCGACGAAAAGCTGCTGGCGTTTCACTGCGTCTATTTAACCCTCGACGACATCCATCGGTTCGCGAAGCACGGCTGCAAGGTTTCACACAATCCCGCCAGCAACATGAAGCTGGGCAACGGAATCCCCCCCATCACGGACATGCTGGAAGCCGGCATTACCGTGGGGCTGGGAACGGACGGCTGCGCCAGCAACAACACGCTCGATATGATCAAGGAAATGTCCACAGCGGCCAAACTCCACAAGGTCGCCATGCTGGATCCGACCGTCATGGACGCCAAAACCGCGATGCGCATGGCCACGATCAACGGCGCAAAAGCCCTCGGCATGGGACACCGGGTCGGTTCCCTGGAAACCGGGAAAAAAGCGGACATCATTCTGATCGGACTGAACAAGCCCCATTTGACGCCGATGTACAACGCCTGGTCCCACATGGTCTATGCGGCGGGCGGCGCCGATGTCGATACGGTCATCATCAACGGCAAAGTGGTCATGGAAAACCGACGCCTGCTGACGATTGCGGAAGAGGATGTCATGAATGAAGTCCGCAAAATCGCGGTGGGCGTCAAAAAAAGCATGAACATGTAAAGGAAAGGATGCGCTATGTTTCGCAAAATTCGCAGGCATACCTGGATAGGGATATTGCCGTTTCTGGCTGCCGGCCTGTTGTGTATGCCTTCTGTGTCCCCGGCCGCGGTGAGGGAAGTGACCCTTTTCCCCGATTCGGCAAGGGTTGAAGAAACCGTCAAAATCGATCTGCCGTCCGCGGGCGCAAATAAAAATCAGGTGATTCTGGTTTTGCCGTCGCAGGCGGACCCGGAATCCCTGACGGTTTCTCCGTCTTCGGCCCCGCGCGTCAAGATCGACGATATCCGGATCAAGTCCATCGCGCGCATTGATGAAAACAGAATCGCCCAACTGCGCGCCCAGTTAAAAAAAGCCCAGAACGAAAAAAAGGAGCTCACGGCCAGACTCAAAGCGCTGGAGATCCAGATTCAGTTCTGGCAGGCGCAGACCAAGGCAAAAACCAAAACGGTGAGCGAGGCGGACACGCTGGCGGCGGCCATCGGCAGAAGCAGCCGCAAAATATTTTCCGAAAAGAACGCCGTGGAAGCGGATATGGAAAATATCGACAAGCAGATCAAGGAGATTCAGGAAAATCTGGACCGGACCGCCGGCAAAAGCGAAAAAGCATGGGAAGCGACGGTCACGCTGTCCGGGGCCGCTCCCCGCGACGCGCTGCTGATCTACAGCTACACGCTGGGCGGCTGCGGCTGGCAGCCCCTCTACCGCATGGAGGCGCTGCCCTCTTCCGGCAATGTTTTGTTTTCCTGGGACGCGGAGATCTGGCAGTCCACGGGAGAAGAATGGAAAACGGCCCAAATTTATCTGGCCACGCTGCAGCCGGTCCGGACGATTGCGCCGCCGGAGCTGCCTCCCTGGATGATCAAGCCGAAAACTCCCGTGATCTATAAATCATCCTATCGGGAAAAAGCCGCGCAGGCCAGACTCAGCATGGAAGAGACCAATGACGTGATGGCGGCGGGGGCGCCCGCGCCTGTCGAAACGGTCCGCACAACCTATTCCGTCTGGTCGCTGGGAAAAAAGACGGTGGCGCCCGGGGACCGTCAGCGTTTGAAAATCAAGGAAGAAACCTGGCCTTCGCAGTTCCTTTTCCTGGCGCGCCCCAGCCTCTCCCCTCAAGCCTATCTGCAGGCCCACATCCAACTTCCCGGACCGGCGGAAATCCCTTCCGGGGAAGCGACGTTCGTCATTGACGGCGCGATCATCGGCAAGCGTCCCTTCGCGCTCGCAGGCAAGGAGGCGGACATTTATTTCGGCAACAGCCCCTTCGTCACGGTCAGCTCTTTGACCGTCGCGGATCAATCCGGCGGCGCAAAGTTCTTTTCCAACAAACAGACGCGCCGGTGGCAATGGCGTCTGGAAGCCAAAAACACCGGAAACACACCGGTCAAACTGCGCATCGAAGAGCCGATCCCTCAGCCGCGCGATGAAAGAATCAAGCTGACGTTCAAACAGCAGCCCGAGCCTTCGGAAAAAAGCGAGGCAGCCTTTGTCTGGCTGGTCGATCTGCCCGCGTTACAGAAAAAGATCATTGAAACCGGCGTCGAACTGGAAGCGCCCCAGGACATGGCTCTCGATTTCGGCTGGCGGCGCTGACGGCGGGCACTGACGGGGAATCATGCTGCCTTCAGACCATCCCCATAAACGGCTGATTCGCCTGGTGGAGCGCCAAGCGCGCGACATCATGATCGCCGATTACCATCGCCTGCTGCAATCGCTGCAAACCGCGAATGCCTCTCCGGGCGGACGCCCCGCCCCCGGAGCCGATGCCGCCTCCCGGCTGCAAAGCCGGATGGACGCCTCGCGCCGCCGCGTACAAAAGCGGCGACAGTCCGTTCCCGCGCTGAATTTTCCTCCCGAACTGCCCATCTGCGCCAAACGCCAGACCATTGTCGATGCCATCCGGAATCATCAGGTCGTTATCATCACCGGCGAAACCGGATCGGGCAAGACGACGCAGATCCCCAAGATGTGCCTGGAGGCGGGGCTGGGCCTGCGGGGTGTCATCGGGCTGACGCAGCCCCGAAGGATTGCCGCCGTCAGCATCGCGGCGCGCATCGCATCCGAGCTCGGCCAGGACTGCGGTGAGGCTGTGGCGTATAAAATCCGCTTTGAAGAAAAAACATCGGCGGAGCCCCTGATCCGGGTCATGACCGACGGCATCCTGCTCGCGGAAACTCCCGGGGATCGGAATCTGCTGGCCTACGATGCGATCATCGTCGATGAAGCGCACGAACGCAGCCTCAACATCGATTTCATTTTGGGGTACTTGCGAAGCCTGCTGCCCAGAAGAAAAGACCTGAAGGTGATCATCACGTCCGCCACGATCGACACCGCCAAATTCGCGCAGGCATTCGACGGGGCGCCGGTTGTCGAAGTCTCGGGCCGGATGTATCCGGTGGAGGTTCGCTACCGGCCGCTGGACCCGGCCAAAGAGGAAAAGGGCGAAACGACCTATGTCGATGAAGCCGTGGCCTGTGTGGAGGATTTGCAGCGCCAGGGGCGCTTTGAGGATGTTCTGATTTTCCTGCCCACGGAGCAGGATATCCGCGAAGCCTGTGAACGCCTCGCCAAACGCTGTTCGGGTCTTGTTTTGCCCCTGTTTGCGAGGCTTTCCTCCGGACAGCAAAAACTGGTTTTTCAACCCTCCTCCCATCAGAAAATCATTGTCGCAACCAATATCGCGGAGACGTCCCTGACGATTCCCGGCATCAAGTATGTCATTGATTCGGGGCTCGCACGCATGCTGGAATACAACCCCCGCAGTCAGACCACCGGCCTGCCGGTCAAACCCGTTTCCCAAAGCAGCGCCGAGCAGAGAAAAGGGCGCTGCGGCCGCGTTCAGAACGGGATCTGCATCCGCCTTTATTCCGCGGAAGATTTTGCGGACAGGCCGCTTTATACGGCGCCGGAAATTCTGCGCTCCAACCTGGCCGGCGTGGTGCTGCGCATGCTGTCTTTGAATCTGGGGTTGATCTCCTCTTTTCCCTTTATCGACCGGCCGCATCCGAAAAGCATCCGCGACGCAATCGAAATCCTCCGCGATCTGGGCGCGATCAGCCGCGAAGAAAACGCGGAAGACAGCGAGCAGTACCAACTGACGCCGATCGGCCGGACCATGGCGCAGTTTCCGCTGGATCCCAGGGTGTCGCGGATGATCCTCGAGGCCAAAAAGCACGACTGCATTCATGAAATCGCCGTGATCGCCGCGGCGCTGAGCATCCAGGACCCCCGCGAAAGGCCCTATGACAAGATCGATCAGGCGACCGCCGCGCATGCCCGATTTGCTCATCCGGAATCGGACTTCCTCACGTATCTGCAGATCTGGAACCGGTATTCGGACCATTTCGATCAGATGAAATCCCAGAGCCAGTGGCGCAAATTCTGCCGCGATCACTTTCTTTCCTACCGGAGAATGAAAGAATGGCGGGATGTTTACTCGCAGATCATGGATATTATCGGCGGCAAAGCGACGTCGCCTTCGCGCAGAAAGCCCGCCCGGATGGAAATCGATCAGACGATTGCCGACAAAATTCATCGATCGATTCTGAGCGGCTATCTTTCCAACATCGCGCAGAAAAAAGAAAAGAATTTTTATACGGCCGCCAAAAGCCGCGAGGTGATGCTTTATCCGGGTTCGGGCCTTTTCAATCGCGGCGGCCCCTGGATTGTCGCCGCCGAAATCAGCCTGACCTCCAGGGTTTTTGCCCGCAACGCGGCCAATATCCAAAGCGAATGGCTCGAAGAGCTGGGCGGGGATCATTGCCGCTGCCAGCACTGGGCGGCGCACTGGGAAAAAAGCCGCGGACAGGTCGTCGCTTCCGAAAAAGTCGTTTTATTCGGATTGACCATTGTGGAGCACAGAAGCGTCGCGTATGAACGGATCAACCCGGAGGAAGCCAAAAAAATATTCATCCGCGAAGCGCTGGTCACGGGCGAAACGGGCCGCAAACTTCCCTTTGTGGAGCACAACCTGGCGCTGTGGGAAAAAGTCAAAACGATGGAAGACAAGCTTCGCAAACGCGGCATTGCCGCCGATGAAGAAGCCATCGCCGGACTTTATGAACAAAAACTGCCGCTCCTTTCCGACATCCGGTCCCTGCAGAAATGGATCAAAGACAGAGGCGGCGATGATTTTCTGCGCTTCCGGGAGGAAGAGCTGATCGTCGGCGGCCCCGACCCGGAGGAGTTGAAGCAATATCCGGATTCGATCCGGCTGGGCAATGCCGTTTTGTCCTGCCGCTACCGGTTTGAACCGGGCCGCGCAGCCGACGGCGTGACCGTCCGCGTGCCGCTGGGGCTTGTTTCCAGAACCGCTTCGGAAAATATCGAAAAGCATCTTCCGTCTCTGCGGCAGGAGAAGGTTTTGCACTGGCTCAAGTCCCTGCCCAAAAACATCCGTCAGAAACTGCCCCCGCCCATCCAGGTTGCCGGACAGTTCGGCAAACGGACCGGTGATAAAGACCGCGAGCTGCCTGCGGCGTTGGGCAGGTTTTTATTCGAGGAATATCATTTGACGGTGCCGTCCGGCTTCTGGGCGCCGGAAAAACTGCCGCCGCATTTACAGATCCGCTTCAGCGTCGTTGACGATCACGGCGGCGAAATCCGCAGCAGCCGCGACATCGGAGAACTGCGGCAGGAGCTGACCGAACAGGTCCGCCGCACGTCTCTGGAGAGCTGCCGAAGGCAATGGGAAAAAGAAAACCTCACCGGCTGGGACTTCGGGCGTCTGCCCGAAGACATTGAACTTTCCGGCAAACACGGCGTGACCGGCTGCGCCTATCCGGCGCTGCAGGCTGAAGGGGAAGCGGTTCATCTGCGGATTTTTGCCGACTCCCGTCAAGCCGCTGCCCATCATGCCGCCGGGGTTTCCGCCCTCTACGGCATCCATTTTACGGACAGGCTCAAGCAGCTCAGGAAAAACCTGTCGCTCGGGGGTGAACTCAAAGAACAGGCGGCTCTGCTGGGCAGCGTCCGTCAGGTGGAACGATCCCTGCTCGAGCGGGTGAAAAAAGATCTCTTCCAGCGGTCCTGGCGAAGCCCCGAAGAGTTTATGAAGCATGCCGAAGACGTCCAGCCCCGGATTCTTTCCTACGGCCAGGAGGTGATCGCGGCTGCCGCGCCGGTTCTCCGGAGCTTTGCCGAAACCCACGAGGGCCTGCAAAAACTGATATTCAAAAACCGGTCCCATCCGGCCGTGGCAAAATTTCTGCAGGCGGCGGAGGTGGAGATGCGCAGCCTGGTTCCCGAAGATTTTATGCTGCGCTACGATTTTGACCGCCTGCGCCATCTGCCCCGCTATCTGAAAGCCCTCCTGCTGCGGGCCGGGCGGGGAAGCCTGAACCTGGCGTCCACGGAATCCAAACTGCGGGAAGCGGCCATTTACACCGCGAAACTTCAGGAAATCCGGGAGGCGGCGGGCGCTGACCTATCGGAGGAAAAGCGAAACAAAACGGAAGAGTTGCGCTGGATGATCGAAGAATACAAGGTGTCTCTTTTCGCGCAGGAGCTGAAAACCCCCTACCCTGTTTCACCCAAACGGCTGAATCAACTCATCGAGGAAATCGGAAATATCCTGTGAATAAAAGTGTAGGGAATGGTTTCAAACCGTTCCCTACAGTGGCATGCAGGATGATCGAATCGAAAGTGAATTCAGGGAACGCTCGCGAACGTTCCCTGAAGAACCCCGTTGGCGGCGCATGGAGAGGTTTAGCTCCGGCACTCCCGGATGGCCGCGGCAAATCCTTTCATGGAATTCCGGATGGTCGCGTCATCGACGCAAAAGGCGATGCGGAAGTAGCCCGGCGTACCGAAGCCGCTTCCGGGAACGACCAGAATATTTTTTTGCACGAGCCTCTGCGCGAACGCCACATCATCGGGAACCGGACTTTTCACGAACAGATAAAAAGCGCCCTGTGGTTTGATGAATTTGTATCCCGCCCGGGCCAGTCCCCTGCAGAGCAAATCCCTTTTCTTCTGATAGATCTTCACGTCCACCGTGATGTGCTGCAGATTGGCCACGATGCGCTGCATCAGGGCCGGGGCGTTCACAAAGCCCATGATCCGCGTGCACAAAATCAGCGCCCGGATCAGGTCATCCGCCTCGTGAACCTTCGGATTCACGGCGATGTAGCCGATTCTTTCGCCCGGCAGCGACAGGGTTTTGGAATAGGAATAGGCGACAATGCTGTTGTCATACGCCGTCAGCACGGAAGGCAGCTTGATGCCGTCATAAAGGATTTCCGCGTACGCCTCGTCCGAAAGAAGATAGATGGCCCTGTTGTATTTTTTTTCCTTTTCCTTCAGCAGCCGGACCAGTGCGGCAATATTCGTTTTGCTGTACACCCGACCGGTCGGATTGTTGGGCGAATTGAGAATGATCGCCTTGGTCCGGCGGGTGATCGCCCGGCCGATGGCATCCGGATCCAAAGAAAAATCGGGGCGCGTGGCCGCGGTTTTCACCACGCCGCCGTAGTTTTCGATGTAGAAGGGGTACTCGACAAAAAAAGGTTTGAGAATGATGACTTCGTCGCCGGGATCCAGGATCGACTTCAGGATCACATTGAGAGCGCCGCCCGCCCCGCAGGACATGACAATGTGATCGGGATGCATTTTCAAACCGGTGGTCCGGCTGATCTTGCGGGCGACCGCCCGCCTCGTTTCCGGATAGCCGGCGTTGGGGGTGTAGCCGTGCTTGAGCAGAATTTCCTGACGGGCAACACGCACCAGCTCTTTCTTGAATTCGCGGGGATGGTCCACATTGGGATTGCCCAGGCTGAAGTCAAATACCTTGTCGTGTCCGTGCCTGCTTTTCAGAAGGTTCCCTTCTTCAAACATTTTGCGGATCAATGACGACTGCGACATGGACGCCTTGATTTTCTTTGAAATGCTCATGATCTCTTCTCCCGGGCGGCTCCCCGAAAGGCGCGCCGCTTGGCTAAACGTTTTTCTTCAGATACTCCGAAACCTCGCGAAAATCATGAAACGCGCGATAGGGAACGGCGCTTTCCCGCCTGCACTTCTTCAAAAGCTCGCCCTTGGCAAAAATCAGGTCCGCGTATTGGGACGGGCAGATATCGGAATGGCCGTCGCCGACATAGATGATTTTTTCATACATCAGGCGGTGGTCATGGAGAATTTTACTCTTGCACGTCCCGCAGCGGCCGCACAGGGCATTGGCCTGTGGAAAGTCAAAGGTCAGCGTATCCTCCCCGCCGAAAGCGACGGTATTGGAATAAAATTCAATCTCCCCCAGCCGGTGCTTGTCCAGAATCGCCCGGATGTAAAAATCAAGCCCGTCGGAAACGATTTTGACATCCACCCCCTTTTTTGCGGCGAGACGATAAAAACGGGAAAAATAAGGATCGATGGCGGAGCATTTCAAAACATAAGCGCGCAGACGTCCGGCATCGACCCGAACCAACGGCGCAATTTTTCCGTACGCCTCCCGCGATCCCATACCGCCTCTGATATATGCGCTGTCAATGGCTTCCCGGCTTTCTGAGGCAAACCGGCTCAAAACGCCGTCTCCAACATCCACCCGGGAAATCGTGCCGTCAAAATCGCTGAGGACCAAGGCCTTTTTTTGCTGAAAGAGCATGGCAAGTATTTTTTCCGCAGCCGATTTTTTATCGCTTGCGGCGCTTCAGCAGAACAAAGACACCCAGCACGATCAGGATTACCGGCAGAATATACTGGGAGTACTTGTATAAATCAAACCCGTACAGTTCGATGATGAGAAAAATGACGCCGACCGTGGCGACAAACCAGCCTTCGACGGCACGAATACTGTAAAACAGCGTGGTGATGCCGATAACGATGAGCAGAATCGGCCAGGTTTGACCGAAACTGTAGGAAGTGGTTTTGCTGATAAAGATCAAAACCCCCAGGGTGATTAAAATAAGTCCGCCGGTAAGAATGTTTCTCTTTTCGTTAGGCATATCCTTCTCCTTCTCTAAAATGTATTTTTGAGCGGGGGGGGGATGGCTCCCCCCTGCGCGCGATTACGATTTTCCCGCCAGATTCAGGAAAGGCTTGAACAAATCGATCGGGATCGGAAACACCGTCGTTGAATTATTTTCCGCGGCAATCTGATTCAGGGTCTGCAAATACCGAAGCTGCAGCGACATGGGCTGCGTTCCCATCAGGGCGGCCGCTTCAATCAGCTTCTGCGCGGCCTGGAACTCTCCTTCCGCATTGATGACCTTTGCCCGTCTTTCGCGTTCGGCTTCGGCCTGCTTGGCCATTGCGCGCTTCATCTCTTCGGGCAGATCAATATGCTTCACTTCCACGAGCGACACCTTGATTCCCCAGGGGTCGGTGCTTCGATCCAAAATTTCCTGAATATTCAGGTTGATCTTTTCGCGCTCTGTCAGAATTTCGTCCAGCTCCACCTGGCCGCAAACACTTCGGAGCGTCGTCTGCGCAAGCTGGGACGTGGCAAAAAGATAATTCTCCACATTCACGACGGCGGCGTTGGCGTCCAGCACCCGGAAATAAACCACCGCGTTAACCTTGATGGAAACGTTGTCCTTGGTAATGACATCCTGCGGCGGGACGTCCATCGTAATGGTGCGCATGTCGATCCGGACGATTTTATCAATGCCGGGAATGATAACGATCAGCCCCGGCCCCTTGATGTCGCGAAGCCTGCCCAGCCGGAAAAGGACCGCCCGTTCATATTCATTGAGAATTTTGATCGCGGAAGCCAGAAACATAACCACCAGCACGATCACCACCAACAGGGGCAGCGGTAAAGAACCCAACATAATCCTTCCTCCTTATATCGATAATTTATTTGCCTTCTTTTATTTCTTCAACCACCAGCTTCAGGCCTTCTACCTTGATGATTCTGACGGGGGCGCCCTTGGGAATTTCCCGATCGCTCGTCGCCGTCCAGTATTCTCCCTGGAAAAAAACCTTGCCGTCGCCGTGGATGTCCGTCGCGGCTTCCCCCCGGCCGTCGATCATGGCCTCCGTCCCGGAATAATGCTTCCTCATCTGCGCCTTGACGGCCAGCCCGATGATCACGATGAAGAATCCGGACGCCACCAGCACGGCCGGCAGCAGAACCTGCAGGGAAATTCTCAGCGCCGGCTCCGGCGAATCAAACAGCAAAAAGGATCCCAGCGCAAGCGAAATGACTCCTCCCACCGTCAGCATGCCGTGGCTCATGATTTTAATCTCCGCAATAAACAAAATGACGCTGAACAGAATCAGCAGAATCCCCGTGTAACTCACCGGCAGCGTGGACAGGGCAAAGAACGCCAGCAGCAGGGAAATGCCGCCGATGACGCCCGGCAGGATCGCGCCCGGCGTGGAAAATTCAAAGTACAGCCCCGCCAGACCGATCAGCAAAAGCAGATACGCAATATTTGGATTGGAGATCGCCGCCAGAATCCCCTGCCGTGTGCCCATCTTTTTTGTGTCCAAAACCGCATGGGCGGTGGATATTTTCTTTTTGGCCCCGGCGACGGTCACGGTTCTCTTGTCAATGGCGGCCAGCAGCTTTCCGATGTCCACGGCCACGATATCAATGACATTCAGCTTCAGGGCTTCGTCGGCGGTGATGGACTCGCTTTTGCGAACCGCTTTTTCCACCCATTCCTCGCTGCGCCCGCGCGTTTTGGCGATGCTGCGGGCATAGGCCGCCGCGTCGTTTTCCACCTTTTGAGACATGGTCTTGTCCATCTCGCCGCTGCCTCCCAGGCCGATGGCCACGGGATGGGCGGCGCCGATGTTGGTGCCGGGCGCCATGGCGGCGACATGCGCGGCCTGCGCGATAATCACGCCCGCCGACGCGGCGCGCGCGCCGGACGGATAGACGTAAACGATTACGGGCAGCGGCGCGTTGAGAATGCTTTTGGCGATGTCCCGCATCGCGGTGTCCAGGCCGCCGGGCGTATCCAGCAGAATGATCAGCCCTTCCGCCTTCGCGGCCGTCGCTTCCTCCAGGCTCTGGGCGACGTATTTCGCCGAAGGAGAGGTAATCACTCCGTTGAGCTCGATCACATGAAACAGGGGTTTGGATTCCTGCGCGAAAACGACGCCGGCCGCTGCGATCCACAGGAGTATCACAAAAAAGAAACTTGTTTTTTTCAGCATGATGACGCCTCTTCCTTCATGACCGCCCGCCAGGTCCGATTTCTTTCATGATCAACTGGACATCTTCCCAAACCTGCTTCTTGGCTGACGGGTTCCGCAAGAGATAGGCCGGATGATAGGTCGGCATGAGTTTGATCCCTTCATACAACTGAAAGCGCCCGCGCAGAGCGGAAATCGGCGTTTCCGTCCGCAGCAGGGCTTTTGCCGCGACACTCCCCAGCGCGCAGATGATCTGCGGAGCAATCAGGCTGAGCTGCCGCTTCAGAAAAGCCTCGCACAGACGGATTTCCTCCGGCAGCGGGGTGCGGTTGCCCGGCGGACGGCATTTGAGGATATTGCAGATATACACTTCCTTTCGCGTCAGCCCCATCGCAGTAATGATGTTGGTCAGAAGCTGCCCCGCCTTGCCGACAAAGGGCAGGCCCTGTTCGTCTTCGTCCGCGCCCGGCGCTTCGCCCACAAAAACCACCTGCGCCGATAAGCTCCCGGCGCCGAATACGACATTCTTTCTTGTTTGCGCCAGAGGACACTGACGGCATTTCGCGGCTTCCAGAGAAAGGGCGTGAAACGCCTCAGCGCGATCCCTGCCGTCCGACTTGATTTTCGGGGCCGGGCTGGGTCTTTTGCAGTCCACGGCGACATACAGACGGTCGGCGTCCAGCACCTGCCCCCTGACGGATTTCACCAGGGACAGCAAATCATTGCGGATCGCGTCGGATGAAGGGGAAGGAAAGGACTTCGTCATTTTTTTCCGGCGGGTCCTTTCTTCGTTTGGAGCGAGCGGATATGATCCAGGATCCGGTGCGCCGCTTCCTGTTTGGTCATCTTTTCCAAAGCGATGCTATGGCCCTGCCGGTCAAGGATCGTGATGATGTTGGTGTCTGTCTCAAAACCGGCGCCCTCGTCGCGCAGATTGTTGGCGACGATCATGTCCATTTTTTTCCGGATCATTTTCTGGCGAGCATTGGCCAGCAGGTCCTGGGTTTCCATGGCAAATCCCACCAGAAGGCCTTTCTTCTTTTTCGCGCCGATCGCGGCAATGATATCGGGGTTGCGCACAAGCTCGACGGCGGCCGGTCCCCGGTCTTTCTTGATTTTCTCGGCAGCCGTTATCCGGGGCCGGTAATCGGCCACCGCTGCGGCTTTGATGATGACCGATGCTTTGGAACAGGCGTCCATGACGGCCCGGTGCATTTCCTGCGCGGTGCGCACAAAAATGACGGTTTCAACCTTCGGGGGAGCGATTTTGGTCGGCCCGCTGATGAGCGTTACCTTCGCGCCTCTCTGATGGGCGGCCTTCGCCAGCGCATAGCCCATTTTGCCCGATGAAAAATTGGTGATGTACCGCACCGGATCCAACGGCTCCTGCGTCGGCCCGGCGGTCACCAATACTTTTTCTCCGGCAAAATCCTGGACGGTGAAAAGCGCTTCCAGCTCGTCCAGAATCTCGGGGATCTCCGGCAGGCGTCCGGCGCCCGTGGCGTTGCAGGCCAGTTCGCCCACGCCGCTTTGCATCACGCGGTAGCCGATCCCGGCGAGTTTTCGAAGGTTTTCCTGCACGAAGGGATTGGCCAGCATTTTGTCGTTCATGGCCGGGCAGATCAGCGTCGGCTTGTTTTCGGCCATGATCGTCGTCGTCAGAAGGTCGTCGGCAATGCCGGAGGCGATTTTACCGATCACGTTCCCCGTCGCCGGCGCAATGACGAACGCGTCCGCCCATTCCGCAAGCGCGATATGGGCCATGTCGTATGGCGCCGCGTCCTCAAACAGGCCGGTATAAACTGGGTTCCGGGAAAGGGTCCGAAGCGTCAGCGGCGTAATGAACTCCGTCGCGCTCCGCGTCATGATGACTTTGACCTCCGCGCCCGCTTTGACAAAAGCGCGGGTCAGCTCCGCCGATTTGTAGGCGGCAATGCCGCCGGTGATGCCCAGAACAATTTTTTTATTTTTCAGCATGCGTCTTTCACTTCGCTGTTTTTCGGGGAATATAACAGCGTTTCCCAGCAAGATCAAGGTATAAAGTCTTTCCTTACGAGGGCAGGAAAAGGATATTTTTCTTGCAAACCGCCGTAAAAGCCATTATGAAAACCGCCGGTTCAATATCAGCATTCCATCAAGGAGCTTCGGAAATGAAAAAGACGGGGATTATTGCGGCGGTGTGCGCCATCATTCTGTTGGCGGGGGCATCAGGCTGGCTTTATTTTGCAGGCTGGCTGGATCGGGAAAAACCCGCGATTCAACTGGATTCGGATATTTCTGCCATCGGCAGGAAAAAGGACATCGGCATCACCTTTGCCGACGAGCGAAGCGGCCTGTCGGGCCTGAAGGTGGAGCTTGTTCAGGACAACAAACCGCATCTTCTCGCCGAGGAAACATTTCCGTCCCGAAGCACCAGGCAAAAGGTCCTTCGCCTTTCGGTGGAGCCCCTCGCGCTCCAGCTGAACAACGGCCCGGCCGTCGTCCGCATCACGGCCCGGGACGCTTCCTTTTTTAAAAATGAAACCGTCGTCTCCGAGCAGACCCGGATCGATACGCTGCCGCCGCAAGTTTACGTGATGAGCCCCGTCAACTACATCAACCAGGGAGGCGCCGGCTTCATCCCGTACCGGACGTCCAAACCGGCCGCGCTGACCGGCGTCTTCGTGGACGACCGGTTTTACCCGGGATACAACATCGTCATCGGCGGCAAGCCCACGTCGGTGGCCTTCTTCGCCCTCGGAACCGGCGCTTCCGCGGCGACCAAAATCGTCATTTTCGCCCGGGACAACGCCGGCAACGAAGCTCGAACCTCCATGCCCTTTACGATCAAGCCGAAGAAATTCCGCGCGGACAAAGTGAATTTGAGCGAAACCTTTCTCCAGAAAATCATGCCCGAATTCCAGGCGTCGATTCCGCAGCTGCAGGGGAAGACGCCCGTTGAAGTCTTTGGCTATGTCAACACAACTCTCCGGGAAGAGAACGCCAAAACCATTCAATCCGTCTGCCGCAAGTCCATCAATAAAAAATTATGGGAAGGCGCGTTTCACCGGATGCGCGACGCCGCCCCCATGGCCCTGTTCGGCGATCAGCGCACCTACCTGGTGGACGGCAAACCCTTCGGCAACTCGGTGCACCTTGGTGTGGATCTCGCCTCGACGGCACACGCTCCCATCGAAGCCGCCGCCAACGGAATCATTGTCTTCGCGGGCGCGCTGGGCATTTACGGCAACACCGTGATCATCGATCACGGGTTGGGCCTGTTCAGCCTGTACGGACATCTTTCCGCCATTGAAACAACCGTCGGCAAAAGCGTCAAAAAAGAAGAAAAAATCGGCGTCTCCGGACTGAGCGGACTGGCCGGCGGCGATCATCTGCATTTCAGCATTCTGGTGGGCGGCGAGTTTGTCAACCCGCAGGAATGGTGGGACCCGCACTGGATTGAAGACAACGTGATGAAAAAGATGACTCTATAAGGCTATGGGCGAGGGGCCATCGGCGAGAGGCGAGATGAAATGGGTTCCTATCGCCCGTTGTCGATACGAGAGCTTTGAAGAACGGCCGTTTTTGTCATTTCGACCGAAGGGAGAAATCTTGAACAAACGGCCATCCTTAAGATTTCTCGTCGCTCACGCTCCTCGAAAT
>JAAZOZ010000156.1 GCA_012797505.1 Smithella sp.
ATCTGTAAGTTCACAAACGGAAATCGGATTGAGCCGCATGGAAAAATAGCGGCCGGCCAGGGATTCGCCGGATTGACGGAATGTATCGAGCCTGGCGCTTCCGGTAACCAATATAGCCTGATTCCCCGCGCGCGTATCAAAAGCGCCTTTGATAAATTTTTTCCACTGCGGCATTTTGTGGATTTCATCGAAGATTACCAGATCGCTCTGAAGAGGCCATGACTGCTGGTTGATGATTTTGGCGTCGGCGATGCTGTCGAAGTTCAGGTACTGCGGTGATTTGAATTCCGCCATCAGCGCTTTGGCGAGCCAGGTTTTTCCAACCTGCCTCGGCCCGGTCAGAATGACCATTTTCTTTTGCAGATCTTTCTTGATCGGCTCATAAAGGTAACGGTTCATGCCTGACTATTTAGCAGGGCTTTGCACGATAGTCAAGACTATTATGCAAAGCGTTGCATAATAGTTGGCCATCATTTTGTCTGGTAAAGACGGCTCAGTTTTTCTTTCTCACTTGGTTGCCCTGGCCCGGGTCAGGATGTCCACGCCTTTTTTCGATGCGATGATCGATGCGGTTAAGCTCTCCCGGGCGAGTTGTGGGTTGTGCCAGCCGTCGCTGTTTTCCGCCGTCCACCATTCCCACAAAACATGCGCTTCCTCGTGCTTCTCGCGGGCCTGCGCAAGCGTCGCTTCCGGAACGCCGGCTTTTTGGGCGGCCTCGTAGGCGTCGATTAATTTCGCCAGCCAGTATTCCGCCTTGCGCATTTTGCCTCTGGTGTAGTTTTGGGCCGTCTCAATCTGGTAGTGCTTCTCTTCCTCGGAGGAATTGGGATGGCAGCCCAGACAGGCATCTTTAATCGATTGGATGGGGCGGATGACGCCGTGGTTGGTGTACATCTTTCCTCCCTGGTCCTTGGCTTTCGGCATGTGGCACTGATGACACTGGACGCCGGCCCGGTCGTGGGCGCTGCCCCAGTAGGTTTCGGCCTCCGGATGCTGCAGTTTGACGAGCCTTGCGCCCGTCACGGCGTGTTTGAAATCGTAATAATTCAGCTTCTTGTAGTGGGCAAGAATATCGTTGGCGTTTTTCAGGGGGTAATGGTTGGTGCGCCGGTCGTCATAGTCAACTTTTTTACCGCTGTCAAATTCGAAGCCTGTATTGCACGCGTATTCGACATGGCACTGGGCGCACATCATCCGGGAATCGGTCTTGCTCATGACGCCGATTTTCCGGAATCCCCGGAAATCGACGACCTTCAGATCCGTTTTGCCGTTCCGGGCGAAGGTTTGGGCGCCGTCGCGATCGATGGCATCGATGAGCGCGTCGCGGACCACCCGGGGCGCGGCGCCATGGGCGTCATGGCAGTGGATGCAGCCCATGGGATTTTGCGTCGCTTTGGAGAAGGCGACGATGTCGGAGCTCCGGTCCCACCTGGCCTTCGGGTCCTTGTCGCCCATGTATTTCCATTGCAGAATGTGATCGGTGGTTTTGCACTTGATGCAGGTGGCGTTGCCTGCTTTTGCGGTTTCGGGCAGTTCGCGGCCCGTGTCATAGAGGACATCCCATGCCTTGCCGGTCTGATGGATGCCGGCCAAACCTTTTTTATACTGGAAGCGTCCGCCGATGAAGCGATCCACGGCAAACTGGTCGGTGACCATGAAAACATGCGCCCGGGGTTCATTGTGCTCCTTGGTGAATCCGTGCGGCGCCAGCAGTTTTTCCTGCAGCGGTGAGCGGCCCGTCGGCACGCCTTTTTCTTTGCGGGCCTGCGCCGAATAGTTGATTCTCATGAAGCTGTTGAGCTGGTTGCCGTGGCATTTGCCGCAGGCGGCCTGATCGATGGCCGTTGCCGGCTTGTTCCGGAAACTCTGCAGATGCTCTTTGGCGCCGCTGTGGCAGATATCGCAGGAGAGCGCGGCATGTTTGGAACCTTCCTTCAGGGACTTGATCTGGAAATGGCATTGGTAGCAGGTTTCTCTGGTGCTGACCGCCCCGTTTTGCCTGCTGGCGCTTTGCGCCGCCGAAACTCCGGGAACCATCAGGATCATGAACAGGACGGCTGCGACCACATGTCCGGCATTCCTTTTTTGCATACCCGACCTCCTTGAGCTTGCCCCCGGCAAATCATTGGCTGGTTTGTTGTCAAAGACTGAGCGAAAATCCCGTGAATCGTGAAAAGATTTTTATTAAATTTCAGGCTATTGTCAAGGAGATTTCCACTCTTCGCTTATGGCTTTTCACCGTCAGCATTCGGCAGGGCCTGTCCTGAGTTTGCCGGAGGGGTCACCGGGACACTCTTTTCGCCCATCGCTCCTGTTTTCACAAGAACAGTTTCCAGCCTGCCCACAGCGAACCGGGGATCAGGTCCAGCGCCCCGGAGGCTTCCGCAACCGGCGTGAAGCCGCAGGCGTCGCAGTTTACGGTTCCGCGGTTTTTAACGTAGCAGCCCTGAACAATCGAACCGTCCGGATCCACATTGACCAGCAGGTCGTCATGGCAGCGCCAGCGGTTGTTGATCATGGATCGAAGCCGGGTGGATGACTGACAAACCGGATAGCCCTTTTTCTTGAGCGCCAGGAGCGTCCCGCCCGCGGCGCGACGCTCCTGGCGCGCTAAAACAAGGTCGTCTTCGCCCAGGCCGTAGGGATAAAAAAACTGGAAGGTCATGCCCCGCACGGTCGGGAGTTTGCGGATCTGTCGGGCCATCCTCTCCAGATCGGTCCAGTTGCGGCGATTGATCGTGCAGTGAACAAAAACGCGCGGGTGTTTTGTTTTTTCAAGATGAGCCAGGACCCGGTCAAAAGAATTGCTGCGCAGATCGTCATGCGTTTCCTTCCATCCGTCCAGGCTGACCCAGATCGTGTCGGCGGGAGCGTCCAGCGGCAGCGTGCCGTTGGTGGTTACCGCCACGCGCAGGAAATGCCGGCGGGCGCAGTCCACCAGATCGTGCAGGCGGTATTTGCCGTCTCGCCACAGCAGCGGTTCCCCGCCTTCAAAAACGACGATGCGCGTTCCGAGACTGCTCAGGGTTTCCAGGGCGCGGACGGCTGTGTCCCGGGACATATGGCTGATATCGGCGTGGGGCCGGAGGTGAAAGGGGCAGGCCCGGCAGGTCAGATTGCACCGATGGGTGACTTTGAAGCTTGCCAGCAGGGGAATGCTGCGGCCCAGGATTTTCCGCTGCCAGAAAAAACCCGCCAGATCGATCGGCCAGGGAACACGGGAGGCTTTCATGATTCTCGCATCTGTCGCGATTTACGAGATCTCCTCGATCCCCAGCGGGTATTTCGACAGGACCTCGCAGCCGTCACGGGTGATGACGATGTCGTTTTCATAGCGGAATCCGATATGCTCGTCCGGTGAGGCGTACTGCATCGCGCAGACGACCATTTCGTTTTCCTGATAGACATGATCCTGATCCGTCCAGTAGGGAAGGTCGGGGTTGACGACGGCGCCGATGCGCCACTCGTCGCCGAAAAGACCGATGCCGTGTTCGCAGGCGGGCTGGATGAAGTCGCCGCAGCCGCGGGACTCGGCAAAGTCCATCATCAGGGCGGCCAGTGTGCCGGGCGTCGTTCCGGCCCGGTAGTTGTCAATTACTTTTTGAATGATGGCGACAAAATTATCCGCGTGCCAGCGCTGCCTTTTGGTGGCCGGACCGATAAGATAGTTGTGTGAGTGGTCGCCCAGCGCCAGTTTGAACATGGCGTGAAAATCCAGCATCAGGGGTTCGCCCCCCTGGATTTCTTTGGTCGTGGGCGGGGTGCAGGCCCCCAGTCCCGTGCGGATGCCGCTTGCAATTTCATTGAGCCCTGCAAAGTTCCACTCGGAGACGCTGCCCGCCCTGCGCATGGCCAGCGCGGCGATGCCGGCGATCACGGTTTCCGTCATGCCCTTGTAGCCTCCGTTGGAAAGGGCTTCCCGCGCAGCTTTGTGGCCTTCATCCACGATCAGCG
>JAAZOZ010000157.1 GCA_012797505.1 Smithella sp.
CCCGTCAGAAGTGTGTGCCTTCATGGGCGGTGGCAGCGGGGCTAAAGCCCCGCACTACATTTCATTATTTCCCCATGCGCTATTCTTTTCACTTTCCACTCGTCGTTCATCGCTTTTTACCATCCACTATTCACTATCCACCATTCACCATTCACCATTCCCGGCCTTTACAAATCCCCATTGAATTACTATACTTTCGGGGTAGTCAAAAAAACGATTCCGAGAGGCGCAGGAAATGACCTACATCAAGATTAATTTCGGCGGTGGTTTTGAAGACGAATTTCAGAAAGCGGTGGACGAAGTTTTCCATCTGGTTCGCCCGGCCTTCAAAAATTATGAATGCATCTGGCGTCCCGGCGTTGATGTCTGCGAATCGGCGGACGAAGTGATTGTGCTGGCCGATATGGCTGGGCTGAACAAGGAAGAACTGCATATTGAAGTGAATCGTCTTACAATGAAAATTTCCGGCATTCGCAAAGCCATTCAGCTTTTGCAAAATGCCCGGTACCGCCAGGCGGAAATTCCGCACGGGTATTTCGAAAGAAGCGTTGCCCTGCCGGCGCCCGTGGACGCGCAGTCCTCCGTTGCCTCTTATGCCGACGGCATTCTGATGGTGCGGATGAAAAAGCTGCCGGTCAACAAGACGCATCGGATCTCGGTCATTTCGGAAACCTAGTGGCTCTTTGCCCGACGACAATAGGAGGTCGCCATGACGGAACAGAACGTCCCTGAAAATAAAAATACATTCAATATCCCGGAAGTGATTCCCATCCTGCCGCTGCATAATGTAATGGTGTTTCCCAAAACGATGATTCCCCTGGAAGTGACGGGCAGCGCGTCGGTTCTGGTAGATGAAGCCATGACCAAAGACCGGCTGGTGGGGCTGATCATGGCCAAAAAGGAGCAGGAAAACATCCAGCCCTATGCCAGGGAAGACCTGCATGCGATGGGCACCTGCGCGGTCATTCTGAAGATGGCCAAGACGGCGGAAAACCGAACGCAGCTTCTTTTACAGGGGCTCAGCCGTTTCTCCGTGGAAGAAATCATAGAGGGGAAGCCGTATCAGCAGGCGCGCATCCGGCTGGTCGATGAAAAGGAAGTGAAGGATCTCGAAACCGAAGCGCTGATGGCGAACCTGCTGACGCTGTTTGACCGGATTCTGAAGCTTTCGCCGTTTCTGCCGCCGGAGTTCGGCCCGATGGCCAAGTCCATCAGCGAAGCGGGAACGCTGGCCGATCTGATTGCGTCTGTTATTAATGCGCCGGTGGAGGAGAAACAGAAAGTGCTGGACACGGCCGACGTCAAGCTGCGCCTGAAAGAACTTACCAAAATGGTGAATCACCAGATGGAAGTGCTGGAGCTGGGCAATAAGATTCAGACGAAGGTCAAGGACGACATCGACAAAAACCAGCGGGAATATTATTTGCGCCAGCAGCTCAAGGCCATCCGCCAGGAGCTGGGGGAAAGCGACGAAAATACGGTGGAGACGGACGAGTACCGCAAAAAAATTGAAGAGAAAAATCTGCCTGAGGAAGCCAAAAAAGAGGCGCTGCGCGAACTGGAGAGGCTTTCGCGCATGCATCCGTCTTCGGCGGAATACACGGTTTCCTCCACCTATCTCGACTGGATCACGACGCTGCCGTGGCATGAAGCCACGGCGGATAATCTGGATATCGTCGCGGCGCGCAAAATCCTGGATGAAGATCATTACGGACTGTCCAAACCGAAAAAGCGGATTATCGAGTATCTGGCCGTCCGCAAGCTGAAGCCGGATTCCAAGGGCCCGATCCTCTGTTTTGTGGGGCCTCCGGGCACCGGCAAAACCTCGCTGGGGCATTCCATCGCCCGGGCGCTGGGTCGCAAGTTCTGGCGCATCGCGCTGGGCGGCGTGCGCGACGAGGCGGAAATCCGCGGCCATCGCCGCACCTACATCGGCGCTCTGCCGGGCCGGATCATTCAGGGCCTGAGGCGCGCGGAATCGAACAATCCCGTGTTCATGCTCGATGAAATCGACAAGCTCGGCAGCGACTTCCGCGGCGATCCCTCTTCGGCGCTTCTGGAAGTGCTGGACCCGCAGCAGAACAACACGTTTACGGATCATTATCTGGATGTGCCGTTTGATCTGTCGAAGGTTCTGTTCATTGCCACGGCCAACATGCTGGACACGATTCCGCCGGCGCTCCTGGATCGTCTGGAAGTGATCGAACTGACCGGCTACACGCAGGAAGAGAAGGTGAAGATCGCCGAAAAATATCTCATTCCGCGTCAGCTTGCGGAAAACGGCCTGACCGCGTCGCAGTTCAAACTGACGGGCAAGGCGCTTTCCACGATCATCACCGGCTACACCCGGGAGGCGGGTGTGCGCAATCTGGAGCGCGAAATCGCCAATGCCTGCCGCGGTGTGGCGGCGCAGATTGCCGAAGGGAGCCTGAAGTCCAAAACCGTGACGGAAAAAGACGTGCACCGGTATCTGGGAGCCGTGCGCGTGCCCACCGACATCGATGCGCGCATTACCCGGCCCGGCATTGCCATTGGCCTGGCCTGGACGCCGGTGGGCGGAGACATGCTCTTCATCGAAGCGACCGCCATGAAGGGCAAAAAAGGCCTTACGCTGACCGGACAACTGGGCGACGTCATGAAGGAGTCCGTCGCGGCGGCGCTGAGCTTTCTGCGCGCCAATGCCTGCGAGCTGGGTGTGAATCCCGACTTTTTCGAAGACCGCGACATCCACATCCATGTTCCGACGGGCGCGACGCCCAAGGACGGCCCGTCGGCGGGCGTCACGATGCTGACGGCCCTGACCTCGCTTCTGAC
>JAAZOZ010000012.1 GCA_012797505.1 Smithella sp.
GGAATGTTTCAGGTGTTGCGGGTGGAAGAAAACCTGATGAGCATGGGGCCCGCGGTCAAGGTCGTTGTCCGGTCCAAAAACGAAGAGGCAACCTTCTGGGTCTTCCAGCAGATTGAGCGGATCCGCGAAATGAACCCGGACGCGATCCGGCAGGTTCCGATGTTCAATCCCGGTCTTTTCCGGCCGTACACCTTTGCGCTTCTGGGACTGGAAGAGAAATATTACACCGGCCTGCAGGTCAACCGCGATCCCGGCACGCCGGTGGTGGCCGCCTCCGCTCTGCTCTTGATCGGCGGCCTGATGCTGATTCTGTTTTCCTATGCGCGCGTCGTCTGGATCCGTGTTGCGCCCTCGGAAAATCAGGTTCACGTCGCGATGGCCGGGCGGAGCTATAAGAATCAACCGGGACTGCAAAAAGAAATGCAATATCTGCTCGCGGAGTTGAAGGACCATCTGGAGAAGCGCCAATGAGCCATACGACGATGTTAAGCTGGGTGACTTTCCTCTATTTTGCCGCTTTTGTTTTTTATCTTTTCCGGATGATTCTGGGGCGAGAGTTCTGGGGGAAGGCGGCCACGGGGGCGGCGCTGGCCGGTCTTGCCGCGCAGAGCGTTGCGCTCGCCCTCCGCTGGAGGGCGTCTTACGATCTGGGCTTCGGTCATGCGCCCCTTTCCAATTTTTACGAATCGCTGATTTTTTTCGCCTGGAGCATTATTCTTTTGTATCTGCTCATGGAGCGGCGTCTGAAGAACCGCAGCATCGGCGTTTTTGTTCTGCCCGTCGCTTTTCTGATCATAGCGTACGCGTCCATCGCCCCGGGGATGAATCAGCGCATTGAGCCGCTGATTCCCGCCCTGCAGAGCAACTGGCTGACCTCGCACGTGCTGACCTGTTTTATGGGATATGCCGCGTTTACCGTGGCATTCGCGCTGGGGGTCATGTATTTCGTCAAAAAAACGGCCGGGGAAAGGCCCTCTGTCTTTATCCGCCTGCTGCCGTCTGAATTTCACATCGACGAGCTGATGTATTCCTGCACGGCGCTGGGATTTATTTTTCTGACGCTGGGAATCGTGACCGGATCCGTCTGGGCGCATTATGCCTGGGGTTCTTACTGGAGCTGGGATCCGAAGGAAACCTGGTCGCTGATTACCTGGCTGGTTTATGCCGTGATGCTGCATGCCCGGCTCGTGCGCGGGTGGCGCGGCCGGCGCATGGCCGTGATGGCGATGGTGGGCTTCGGCTGCATGCTCTTCACGTATCTCGGCGTGAATTTACTGCCCTCTCTGCACAGCTACATGATCTGACTACACTCCCAAATCAAAGCGCTATCTTTGTTGGCACAGCCTGCCCCGGCGAAGGCCGGGGTCGTCGGCGTCCTCGACGTATGTACACAATACGCCTCGTTGCCTCCTCCCAGCCGCCTCGATATCATCTTTGATTTGGGAGTGCGTTATTTTTTTAAGTAATCCAGCACCTCATGGATGTCCGGCAATTCCCGAAGCGGATAGACTTTGACGAAGACGGCGTTTCGCTTCTCGTCCAGAATGACGTTGGCCCGCTCGGAAAAGCCGAGTTTGTCGATGAAGAGGCCCAGCCTCGCGGCGAGGCCGCCGTGGGGCCAGAAATCCGCCAGGAGATCGACTTTTTCGATGCCGAGATTTGTGGCCCATGCTTTTTTGCAGGGGACGGAATCCACTGAGAGACCCAGCGGAACGGTATTGAGCTTCCGGAAATCATCAACATTGGCTTCCAGCGACTGCATTTGTCTGGCGCAGACTTCCGTCCAGGCCAGCGGATGAAAGGACAACAGGATTTTTTTGCCCGGTAAGGCGGCCGTGTCCACCGTTGCTTCCGTGTGACTCTTTAACGAGAAGTCTCCAAACCCGTCTCCAACTTGAATTCTGGTCATAAAAATCCTTTCTGAACATAGACCTTTGAACGTAGAACATCTTTATCTATTCACCATTCACCATCCACTTCTCTCCTTCAACCTTCAGTCTTCAGTCTTCAGCCTTCAGTCTCCGGTCTCCGGTCTCCGGTCTTCGGTCTTCAGTCTTCAGCCTTCAGCCTTCGGCCTCCCTCCTACTCGATCGTCATCAGCGACTGCCAGCGCTCCCATTCGGTGGCGCGCGGAAGATTGCGCTCCTGAAGCAGTCGGACAATGGGGGCTTCGTTGAATCTCAGGTAGGGATTCATTTTCTTTTCCTGGGCCAGCGTGGAGTGGAGGAAATACGGATCGCAGATCTGCCGGAAGCGTTCGATTTCGGGATTGTCCGGTTCCAGAAGCCGTGCAAAAGCCAGAGAATCCCTCACATAGTCGTGCCCGGCAAAGATGCGCGTATTGTCCGGGAGTGCCATCAGTCGCCGGATTGATTCAAAAAATCCGCGCAGGTCCCCGGTAAAGCAATTGCCGACCGTCGCGTTGAACAGCGTGTCGCCGGTGATAAGATCGTTCCCCGCATGAAAGCAGATTGAATCCTCGGAGTGTCCGGGTGTCCGGTAAACGACGACCGGCTCGCCGTCCAGAAGAAACCTTTCCTGATCGGCCAGCGTCCGGCAGTCCAGAAACGCCGCATTTGTTTTTGCCAGAAGGTGGTCGTCACCCGGCGTGTGGTCGTAGTGCCGGTGCGTATTGGCGACATATCGGAGCGACAGCGTGTGCCGCTCCAGAAACGACAGGATTTCCTGCCAGGCGCCGCCGTCGATGGCCATCGCTTCGGTCTTGCCGTAAAGAAGATACGCCAGATTGTCCCCGTACCGGAATTGTTCAATGCGGATCATGCCGTTTCCCTTATTTCACGATTTTAAAAATTTCTCTGGCTTTCGGATCGGCGGCGCTCTTCAGCAGCTCGAACAAAACCATTTCCGTGGATGAAAGCTCTCCGCCGGCGCTTTTGACGGCCTGAATGCCGACCTTGCGGTTTTCGGGCGTTCGGGAAGAGACGGCGTCGGTGACCAGATGAACCGTATAGCCGTTCTGCATCAGGTCCAGCGCCGTCTGGTAAACGCAGACGTGGCTTTCAATGCCGGTCAGGACGACATGGCGACGGGTGAGGGCTTCCAGTTGATCGTGGAAAAGGGGATTGGCCCAGCAGCTGAACGTTTCCTTGGCAATGGGTTTGGCGTCTCCCAGCTCCAGGGCCACCTCCGGTATCGTCGTTCCCAGTTTTTCCGGGATCTGCTCCGTGACCAGAAGAGGCAGGCCGAGCGCCCGGAATCCCCGAATCAACCGGACGGTGTTGGCAAAAAGATCTTCCTTGTCGCACATGGACTGGGCCAGTTTGCCCTGAAAATCGATCAGGATGAGCACGGCGGCAGTTCGGCTGAGCATGGTTCCTCCCTTTGATTTTGCTGATGCGGCAGGATAGTTAATTTGCTTA
>JAAZOZ010000158.1 GCA_012797505.1 Smithella sp.
AAAAGGCACAACGATCTATCCCGGATGCCGGATTTACGGCGGGAAAACCGTCATCTCGTCCGACTGCAAACTGGGATACGAAGCGCCCGCGACGATCGAGGACTGCCAACTCGGGCAGCGTGTCGAGTTGAAGGGAGGATTCTTCAGCAAATCGGTTTTCCTGGACAAGGCAAATCTGGGGATGGGCGCGCACGTCCGGGAAGGCTGCCTCCTGGAGGAGGAAGCAGGCGGCGCCCACTGCGTCGGCCTGAAACAGACCATCCTCTTTCCCTTTGTCACGCTGGGCAGCCTGATCAATTTCTGCGACTGCCTGATGGCCGGCGGGACCAGCCGCAGCAATCACTCCGAAGTGGGCAGCTCCTACATTCACTTCAATTTCACGCCGGACGCGGACAAAACAACGCCTTCCCTGCTGGGAGATGTCCCCCGGGGTGTAATGCTCAACCAGCCCCCCATCTTTCTGGGCGGGCAGGGAGGGATCATCGGCCCCGTGCGCCTCGGATTCGGCAATGTCGTGGCCGCGGGCTCGGTCCTGCGCCATGATTATCCTCAGGACGGCCTGTTGATTTTTGAAACAACTCCCGCGAACGGCGCGAAAGACTATTGTCGGGCCGCTTACCCGAACCTGCGGAGAATCGTGGAAAACAACCTCCTGTACCTGGCCAATCTGTCCGCCCTGGAGTCCTGGTACACGCACGTCCGCAAACCTTTCCTGGAGGCCCGGCCATTCGGTTCGCTCCTGTACGCGGGCGTTCGGGAGGCGCTGGCGTCGGCCGGGAAAGAGCGGCTGAAAAGACTCCGGGCGATGGCCGAGAAGGCCGCCGCCTTTTCCGGGCCCGACGCGGAAGCCAGAAAAGAGTTTCTCGGACAAACCGGCTTCTGCGAAGACCTCTTCACCGGAAAAATACCGGACGTCTTCACGAAAACGGAGCCGCTGCGCGAGGCCTTTCTGGAAGACTTTGCAAAAAGCGCGCAAAACAACAAAACCGACTACATCGGGGTGATTCAGAATCTGCCCGGGGCGGTTTCAGCAAAAGGGACGGCATGGTTAAACGGCATTGTCAGAGCGCTTGGGGATCAAACGGCAAAAGCGCTGCCGTTGATGGGAATATTTAAAAACTGAAACGGGCGCAAGCCTGATTTTTTCATATCCGTTGCATCATAGAAAATAAAGGAGACCATCGATGGGCAAGTTGTTCGGAACCGACGGAATTCGAGGAGAAGCCAATCAATACCCCATGACCCCTGAAATCGCCTTCGGCGTTGGGCGGGCCATGGCGCATTTGTTTAAAAAGGAAGGCCACCGGGCCGTCATCATTATCGGGAAGGACACCCGGCTTTCCGGCTACATGATGGAGAGCTCCCTGGAAGCCGGCATCACATCCATGGGGGGCTATTCCTATCTGGTCGGCGTGATGCCGACGCCGGCGATCGCCTTCGTCACCCAGAGCATGCGCGCCGACGCGGGCGTCGTGATCTCGGCTTCTCACAATCCTTTCCAGGACAACGGTCTGAAAATTTTCGGCGGCGACGGCTACAAGCTTTCCGACGAGCAGGAAGACTTTATCGAAGACCTGATCCTCAACAACAAACTTTCCGACCTGGCCCCCAGGGGACCGGACATCGGGAAGGCGTATCGTCTGGACGGCGTGAACGGACGCTACATTGTCTTCGCCAAAAACACCTTCCCCCGCAATCTTTCCATGGAAGGCATGAAGATCGTTCTGGACACCGCCAACGGCGCCACGTACAAGGTCGCCCCCGACACCTTCCATGAACTGGGCGCCAACATCGAAGTCATTCACAAGACGCCCAACGGAACCAACATCAATGACGGCTGCGGCTCGCAGCATACGGAAATCCTCCGGAAAAAAGTGGTCGAGAACGGCGCGGCCCTGGGCCTGGCCTTTGACGGAGACGGCGACCGTCTCATTGCCGTGGATGAGAAGGGCCGGGAAATCACGGGCGACCAGATCATGGTCATCTGCGCCAATATCCTGAAGCGGGAAGGCAAACTGAAAAACGACCTGCTGGTCACCACCGTCATGAGCAACCTCGGCCTGACCGTGGCCTGCAAAAAATACGGCTTCCGCCACCA
>JAAZOZ010000159.1 GCA_012797505.1 Smithella sp.
CATTTCGTCCAGTTCGAACCGCAGATCGCGCAGTTCTTCGGGCCGCCAGGAAAATCCATCCACGACTTCGTCGTTGGAGAGCAGTTGCAGGTGAACTTTCAGGCCGACGTCGCGAATGCGCCGGATGACCGGCTCGGTTTTTCCCACCTGTCTGGGCGTCAGGGTGTAAAGATAGTAGGCGCAAGGGTCGCCTTCATAGTTTTTGCTGGAGACGGCAAAGGTATCCCTGCCGCGCAGGATCTTTTCCTCTTCGCCGCTGCCCCACAGGGAAATACCCACCATCATGCCGGGAAAACGGTCGCGGGGAACCTTGATGAGGCCGTTGGTCGCGCAATACGTCGGAACACGCCGGTAAAAGGCCTCCAGGCGGTCCATGCAAAGCGTCGGCTCTCCGCCGATGAGAATCGCCAGATTCACGCCGCGGGCTTTTTCCCGGTCAATGAAGGCCTCCCACCTGCAGAGTTCCATTTCTTCCTGAACGCGGTTCTCTCCCGAGGAAAAGAAAAAACACCCCTTGCAGCGCAGATTGCACCGGCAGGTGAGATCGTAAATCGAGCTGCGAATGTTGAGGCTGGAGATCCGCCGGTAGCGTTCGCGCCAGACGGAATCCAAAAGTGCGCTGACCGTTTTCATTCGTCAGGGTCTTTTCCCTTCCCATTCCCGAGGCACGCCGCAAAGGCTAACCGGCGGCCGCTCGCGGAGGATGGATGATCTTGTTGCAGAGGTTCTCGCCTTTTTCGTACCCCATGGCCCAGACCGCCAGGTACGTATCCACGTAGTCCAGCCAGGAGGCAAAGGTATCCGGGTCGCCCGCGTGGCGGTAGAGCCTTGCCGTCACGACGGCGGAGCCGGCGGCGTAATGGCGGCAGTCTGCGCAGTCCGTATCCGGCACGCAGCAGGCCGCCGACCGGTCCCAGTTCAAATCCGTCCGGTACTGGCGAAAAGAGCGCCCCAATCCAATGTCCTGCGAGGGATTGCAGCGGGGATACGAACAGCGGTAAAGATCATTGAGCCCGCGATCGCTCGTATGCGCAACGGCGTTATAGGCGGAAAAGAGCACCTGCGCCGGATATCGTGACAAAAGCGCCATCATCGTTTCCCTGGTTTTCAAAAGCGATTCCGCATTGTGGCGCAGGGGACCGGCATATCCGACCGGAGAGGAAAAAACATTAAATGTCATCTTGCAGCCGGCGGCGACCAGCTCCGCGGCAACATCCCGGGCTTCGCCGATGTTGTCGCGCGTAAACGTATACACAAAAACCGCGCGTGGATCGTTTCGGTAATTTTCAATCTGCTTTTTCAGGAGATTTTTGGCGCTGCGCGTTTTGAAGCTCGTCGCGTCGTTGCCCCAGACGGAAATATGAATCTTGTAGCCGACCGTTGCCGGTATTTTTTTTAAACCATTGGTGGCAATGCAACCCAGCGGCATTTCGGCATAGCACACGGCAAGCAGATCCGGCGCCAGCGAGGGCTCCGCACCCGCCAGCACTACATAGGTGATACCGCGGGCCTTTTCCGCCCGCATCAGGCTTCGCCAGTCTTCGGGGGAACAATTCTCCGCGGCAAAGGGCTTGTCCCCTTCGTAATAATAGCAGCCGTCGCAGCGGATGTTGCAGCGGTTGGTCATGTCGTAGGTGGATTCCCGCAGAAAGAAATACCTGCGCACCTTTTCCCAGCGCGCCCGGACCTCCGGGCGGGCCAGCAGGTCTTTAAATTTCGTCTGGTCTGATCGAACGGTTTTCGGACGGTTCATGGTCATGGAGATCTTTGTCTTTTGCCTTCAATGCCGGGGAGCGATCTTTTCTTCAATATATTCACAAATCAACCGGACGGTTTTCAATTTTGGATAATCGTCTTCGTCGATGACAATTTTGTATTCATCCTGCAACACCAGCGCGATCGTTGCCAGATCCATGCTGTCGATGCCCAGTTCATCCACCAGGTCCATCTCCGGATTGAAGGTGTCCGGCGTCACGTCTTCCAGTTTAAGCTCGTCGATAATGATTTCGGCCACACGCCGCACAATGGCCTTCAGTGCGCTGTTTTCAGGCATTCCAGCCTCCTTTTTCATTCCTGTGCTTTTGCCACCGTCATCAGTCCGCTGCAGACCATGTTTCCCCGAACCGTCACTTTAAAGTGAAACAGGATTTCGCCGTTCTGCACCTCCCGGGCAAGGATCAGAGCCATTTTTTCTCCCGGACGGACCGGCCCGGTAAACCTTACTCTTTTCAAAGAAGAGATTTTGAGGGACTCTCCCCGGTGGGATGCATCCTTCAAAACCGCTTCATAGACGGTGCTGATGAGAGCAATTCCCGGCAGGATCGGTTCCCCCGGAAAATGACCTTTAAACCAAACGGAATTTTCCGGCACGTCGGCCTTGGCTTCGATGCCGTCCAGCGCAGTCCACTGGACATCTTTGAGCAATTTCCATCGATCGGTCAAAATCCTTTCCTTTCCCCGTTGATTCGTTTACGCCCGAATAAAGGATGAGTTCTATATCACTTATTATTTATTCAATCAAAAATTTTTTCAGCAGGCGAATACAAAAAGAATTTCAATCAAAGACAAGCCGTTACAACGATTTCAGCCTCATGATGTCCCGGCCCGCCAGCTCGGCGAGCGGCACAATCTTCAGCCCTCTGGCCCTGATGCCCGCCAGAATTTTTTCCATTTCGTTCCATAAAACGTCAGGATCATCAGAGCCCTGCCGCGGCCGGTCATGCAAAAGGACGATGTCGTCTCCTTTTATTTTTTGAAGAATCCTGCCCGAAAGATTCCGAATGCGCCGGTTCCCCGCGTCCCGCGCCCGGCAACTGAAGGTGACGCAAAACAATCCCTCCGCCTTCAGAATGGGAAAAAGCTTCGGATTGACAATGCCGACCGGCGGGCGGAAGGCCAGGGCATCGATTCCCATTTTTCGCAAAACCTCCCCGGCTTCCACAACTTCGCGCTGCAGCGTGCGGCTCCCCTTCAGCATCAGGAAAGGATCATGACTCATGGAATGATTGCCGATCGTGTGACCGCGCCGGATCAACTCGCGAATCAGATTTGGACAGCGCGCGGCGTTGACACCGGACACGAAGAAAGTGGCTTTCGCGTCGTGACGGTCCAGCAGGGCAAGAATCTTTTCCGTTGTGGCTTCGAAAGGGCCGTCATCAAAAGTGAGGGCGACAACATTTTTTCCCGTTCGTCCCCGGTGGATGACCGGCCCCAGAAAATTGGTTTGAGGGAAAAAGCAGGATGCCACGCACACACCCACATACAAAGACAACACCGCGGCCGAAAGCAGTGGATGAACAAAAAAAACCGCAGCCGCGGAGATCAAAACCGTTCCCCCTGTAATCAGGACGGGGCTTAGCCGTTTTTTCCCGTCTTCCATGAAAAGTCTCTCCGGGTAAGCCGTTTAGAAACAGCGTGACAACGGCTTGAGTCACCTGACCACTCAACCACCTAACCGCCTAAAGGTGGCGCGAGGTCACGCGATGTGGTACGAGGTCAACCAGCCCTTCCCCGCGAAAAAGCCGGACCGATGCTATGCGATGAGATATTCCCACAACGGACCCGTATGCCCGCGCTCGTAGAGTCTGGGCAGGATGCGCGTCGCCTTGCCCTCCCCAGCCCCGATCAGCCAGTTGATCCTTCCGGCGGCATGCGTTTCAACGATCCGGATGATTTCAGGGCCGGACAGAAAAGGCGAGCGGTAAAAAATCGGATCCATCAGATTCTGCGAGGCCTGAATCTGTCCTTCGCGCAAAGCCGTCTCGTACAGCGCCGTGTGTGGGTAAATGCGAATACCGCAGAAAAAGAAAAAAACCGCCCGGTTCAGCCGATCGACACCCTCCAGGGTCTCCCGCAGGGTCTCCCGGTTTTCGTCGGGGCCACCCAGCAAAAAATAGTGGGCGATGTGGAGGCCGGCCTTTTCAGCCTGCCGGTGGGCCTCAAAGACATCGGCGGCGGCAAAAGGCTTCCTGAAATTCGACAGCATCGTGTCGCAAAGCGACTCCGTGCCGAATTCCACGTGCGAAAGACCGGCATCCGCCAGTTGTTGAAAATAACCTTCCGGGGGAACGGTGGGAGCAAAAAATCCTCCCCAGGGAACGGTGACGCCCCGGTCCTTGAAAGCCCGGGCAACCTGAAGGCTGTGTTCGTAACTGGCGTTGAATGCGGAATCGGTCACAAAAATATATTTGGCGCCGGCGTCCTGCAGCCGACGGGCCTGATGGGCGACCTCCCGCGGGTCCAGCAGCCGCATTTTGCCGCCTTCAATGTGGGGATAGGTGCAGTAACTGCATCGAAACGGGCATCCCCGTTTGGTCTGCAAATTCAGCATGCCGCCATACGAGATATAAAATTTTGTGTATTCGGCATCGGGATCAAAGACCCGGTGCAGCTCTCCCTTCCAGGGGAGATAGCGAACGGACGAAGTTTCAGAGGTAATCACCCCCGGAATAGAGGCCGCGTTCCCCTTCTGTTCCAGCGTATCGAGGAGCAACGAAAGCCTCTCCCCTTCTCCGGCAACGCCGAAATCCGCGCCGAGCGCCCGGAAAAATTCGAGGGGAAACACCGTGTAGCCGCTCCCGCCCAGAATGAGCGGCGCCTTCGATTGCATCCGGATAATGCCGATCATGTCCTGATAGTCGGAAAGGAAACCGCGGGGGCTCATCAGGTCCGTGTTGTCGATATTGCGTATTGAAAATCCGATGTAGTCCGGTTCGTACTCCCGGACCTGCACCCCCAGCATATCCAGAGACGGACAAAAATTCATATCCAGAATTTTCGTTTGATAACGGGGCTTCAGGGCGCCCGCTACATAGTCAAGCCCCAGCGGATACACCGGATAGGGCTTCTTCATCCTGTTGGCGGAAATCAGCAATACTTTCTTCATGAAACCATTCTGCTTTGGATCGTTGGAAGATCAGGGCCGTTTCCAGCCCCGGCAGGAATCAGGCTCTGGAGGCTCTGACCTGGAGAATGAAGGTCGCCAGTGTGCGGACCGAAGCAAATACCTTGGCGCCCAGTTCCTTGCTGTCAATTTTAACGCCGTAATCCTTTTCAATCATCATCACCAGCTCCAGCACATCGATGGAATCAATGCCCGTCTCGCCGCCGACCAACGGATCATCATCCTTTATGTCCTCGGGGGTTACGTCCAGCAACCCCAGCGTTGCAATGATTTTGCCCTTCAGGTCTTTGATGGTTTCTTCTACCGTGCTCATGCGTCACCTCAATCGATTAATGAAAACTTCTCCCGGCATCCCGCCGGGCATCCTAAATCCGCCTCGAAGGGATCGGATGAAGTCCCCCCCCGCTGAAGCCGAAAGCAGCGGCCCTTGCGCCCGCTGCCGGAGCTTTGTGCCTCAAGCGCTTCCACCTCCCGGGCAGTTGTCCGAATCCGTCCCTGCAAAAGACGGGTGATCCTTCCCCAGAATCTTTTCCAGCACAACCCTGGTCAACCAGCGGGAAAACACCTGGAAATATTTTTTTCCCGCCATCTTGATTCCGATAATGAACACAATGGTGGAAACGGCATATATCAGCGGTCCTCCGACGACCAGTACCAGCGGCTCCTTGATCCAGACCGCGATGACGCCCATGGCCACAACCGCCGGCAAACCGATGGCATAACTGAACGCGATCAGGCCGAGGCCAACGAGAATTTTAGGCGTCGGTTTTTCCTTGATGGCCGACAAATCGGCTCTTTCCAAAATCGCCGATCTGCAATATTCTTTGCGGGCAAAATAAAGGGCCGTTTTTTTGAGAATGCTCAAAACCAGTCTCAACCACGCAGCTTAATTAAAAACGTGGGGATCATATCTGGAATCGGGAAAGTTTTGCAATAGTTTTTTGGCCTTCAGAAATTTCTTGGCATAAAAGGGCAAATTCGGCTATAAGAACGTATTATTAACTCATCCGGAAAAGAGGAAAGAAAATATGAACAGAGCAGCCCTTCACCAGATCAGTTACGGCGTCTATATTGTCACCTCAGGCAAAGACGGCACCTTCAACGGTCAGATCGCCAACTCCATTGTCCAAGTTACCTCCAAACCCGCCACCCTGGCCATCTGCATCAATAAAGAAAACTACACACACGCCTTGATACGGAAAAGCGGAAAATTTGTCGTTTCCATCCTGTCGGAGGCCGCTCCGATGACCTTCATCGGACTTTTCGGCTTTAAAAGCGGACGCGACGTCGATAAGTTAAAAGACGTCAAAAGCAGGATCGGCGCCACCGGCGTGCCGATCGTTCTGGATTATTCCCTGGGATTTGCCGAGGCCGAAGTGGAAGGCGAACTGGACGGCGGAACGCACACGATTTTCCTGGGCAAAGTTGTCGAGGCGGATCTGGTGGGGGAAGGCACACCAATGACATACGCCTATTATCAGAACGTCAAGGGCGGCAAATCCCCCAAATCCGCTCCGACATTTGATGCGGACGCGGCCGTTGCCAAACCCAAAATTCAGGCCGCCGCCCGCTATGTGTGCAGCATCTGCGGTTATGTCTATGACCCCGCCGAGGGCGATCCAGAAAACGGCATCGCTCGGGGCACCCGATTCGAAGACATTCCCGACGCCTGGACCTGCCCGGTTTGCGGCGCGGAGAAAAAAATGTTTGAAGTGGATAAGTAAGTTTTCAGGAAGGAGAAAACAGCCTTGACAGACACGGTAAAGCAATCCAGCCTGGATGTTCTTGTCGCCATGAATACGGTGGTCAAGAACATTCGCTTCTATCCGTTGAGCAGCGCCCTCGTCATGAACGGAGTGGAAAACCTTTACCAGGTTTTTCTGAACTATTTCAAGGCTTATCCGTCGTTTATTCTGTCGGAATCCGAAAGAACCCTGTTGATCGGCGATGAGCCCCTGACGCAAAAAGATCACGAAAAACCCTACGTTGTCTCCACCCTGGAGATTCTCCTGAAGTTCAACATCAAAAGCATTGCGCTGCACAGAGGGCTGGAAAAGAGGGAATTAGTCACTCTGCTGGCTCACCTCGCGAAAGATCCGGAAAAACTCCTGGACGAGGGCGGCCTGCAGGAAATCATCGAAAAAAATCATTTGTCCCATATCCGCCTGGATGAAAAAATATTCGTCGCCAAAGGAAAAAATCAAAAAATCGTCTCCAGCCTGGAGCTCACCGACGACCAGATTCTTCAGTATTTGAGCGAATCGCACCCCGAATTGCAGGATGACCTGCAAAAGATTCTGGAAATGACGGACGGTCCGGAGTGGCTCTTGAAGTTCTTTGAGGAAAACCTTTCCAAACTGGCCGCGCAAGAAAACGCCCTGCCCGACGTTCAACTCGCGGAAAAGCTGACCGGCATCGTGGAACAGATCGATCAGGTTTCGGACCGGCTGGACCCGAATACGCAGCAAAAGATCCGTGACGGAATCGACCGGTTCGTCGGCAGCATCAGACCAGGCACGGCCAGAGAAATTCTCTTACAAAACCAAAACAGCTCCACAAGCGGCACGCTGATGCGGCGCCTGGTCGGCAAACTCCGGCAGGACGCCTTGGGAACGGCATCCGAAGGCCCGGAGGGCGCGGCTGATTTCAATCAGGAAGAACCCCAGGAAGCGGACAGCCTGCCGCAGATTCAGGAAAACATCGAACGGCTGCTCGGCGACAGCGCAAAAGGCGTCCTGGATGAAGCGGTCATGTCGTCCCTGGTCCGCTCAGTGGAAGCCCTGGCCGCGCAAAAAGAACGGGCACCCCTCGAAACCATCATGAACCGCTTCCTGGCAAACATGTTTGCCGAAGACGCCAAAGTGAGGGACCAGGCGGCGCGCGCGCTGATCGAAATTGTTGAAAATCTGCCGGATAAAGAAAAGCAAACCGTCCTTCGGGGAATCGCCGGCAAACTGCTGGACTGGGTCAAGCTGGAAACGCTGGCAACCCAGTCCTATCGGAAGATCTGCGACTTTCTCAGGGACCATGTGAATCATCTGATCTGGCAGGATGACTTTCACGCGGCCATTCCAATGCTGGACTTTTTCAACGACGTCCGGACGGGCGTGATCGAAAAAAACGACACGATCCACGAGATCTCCGTTGACTTTATCGACGCCTGCGCCTCTGATGAGCGAATTGCCATCTTGTTCAATATTTTCAAGGAGGGCGAACCGGATCAAAAGCGCGATGCGGGAGAGATGCTGATCCGGCTTGGCGACGCCGCCATGAATCAGCTTCTGGACCTTCTCAAGGAGCAACGGGACAGCAATGAACGCGTTCGCATCATGCGGCTGATCATCAGCGCCGGCCGAAGGGCCATACCGCCCGTCCGCGACCGGATCGGCAAGGATCAGCCCTGGTTTTACCTGCGGAACATCGCCTATATCCTGAGCCACGTCGGAGATGAATCCAGCGCCGAAGCCCTGCAGCCGCTGCTGCTCCACGAAAACATCAAGGTGAGGCTGGAGGCCCTGAAAGGCATCAATCGCACCGGAAAAAGCCAGCGCTGCGCGCTGCTCCTTTCCGTCCTGCCGCAGGCGGATCATAAATTCATGATCAATATCGTTGACGTGCTCGGCAGCGCGAAATGCGCCGAGGCGGAGCCTGCGCTGCTCATCCTGCTGGAAAACAATCCGATCAAAGACAAAGACCTGCGGGCAAATCTGCAGGAAAGGATCTGCGCCGCTCTCGGCAGCATCGGACTGCCCAACTCCATCCCCACCCTGTCCAAAATCGTCGAAACCAAATCCTTTTTGGGAATCAGCCGGTACCCGGAAAATGTGAAGGCCGCCGCCGCCAGAGCGCTGGCGTCCATTAAAAAAAGGTAGCGCCTCCCCGGTTCAAACGCACTCCTCCAAAGGAAAGGTGAACGCCCTCAGCCCCGCGCGTGGGTTTTCCGCCTTGAATGTCCGAACCAGACGGTACTGCGTCAGCCGCTCCACATTGGCCGCCGCGATTTCGAGCGCTTTTTTCGCTTTGAGCGTGTCATAATAGCCGTCGCTACGGAAAGGATAAAATCCGATTTGGTGTTCTCCAGGTCAAAATCGCTTTTGACAACGAGCTGGCCGGAAATCTTCAAAGCGTCCAGTTTGCGGATGCTCAGGGAAAAACTCTCGTCGGCGCGAACGACCCAGTTGTCCGCCTCGTTCGGCTGACTCAGCGCGCCGGAAACCGTAAACTTCGCTTCGGAATAACGATTGTAGGCGCCGAAAGCCGTCACCCGGGGCATCAGAACCGACCAGGCTTTCATCCTGCCCATCTTCGCGATGTAGAGATTTTCCTCGGCATGTTTTATTTTTTCGGAATTTTTCACGGCCTCGATATACAGGTCCCGCAGGGTGTATTCCTGCGCGATACCCGCCGGAGCATACAACAGTATCGCGGCCAGCAGAACGATCGGGAATGTCCGTAATTGCTTCACTCGGGGATATTCTTTTCCGGCCAAAAAACGTTTGCCTGTCAGTGGGTGACGCCCATGGCTCTTTGCAGGCGGGCATAAGCGATATTGTAATCAGCCAGGGCATTGGCATACTCGGCCTTGGCTTTGGTCAGCAGGGTCTGCGCGTCGAGCACTTCCGTGGAACGCGCCACCCGCTCTTTGTAACGGGCTTCGGCAATGCGGAAATTCTCTTCGGCCTGTTCGATCACTTTTTTCGAAACGGCAATTTGGCTTTCGGCTTCCTGCAATGCCAGAAACGCGTTCTTGATCTCCAGGGAGATCTGATCGCTCAATTCCCGGGACTGATCCTGCGCCTGGTTTTCTCCGGCTTTTCCGGCATCCACGCGGTATTTCGTTTTGCCCCACTCCCAAAAATTCCAGTTGGCCACCGCCATCACCTGCCAGCTTTCCCGATCCTTATACTGCGTGCCGGAAAGCGATGTCGAATCGCCGAACCGCCCGTAATTTCCAACCAGACTGACCGCTGGAAAATATTCGCTCTGCGCCGCGCGAACCATTTTGCCCGCCTGTTCAATCTTGAGCGCGGACATTTTGAGTTCCGGACGGTGCTGCCTGGCTATCTCCAGGCATTCTTCAAACGATTGCCGCAGAGGCTGACAATCGAGCATATCGACCACCTCGACGGCGGTCCGTACGTCCCTCTTCAGGATCGTATTCAACCGCGCTTTGGTCGATTCAACGCCATTTTTCGCCTTCACCAGTGTCTGCCGGCCGTTGGCGAGCTCCACTTCCGCTTGCAGCATGTCGTTCTTGGGAATCAGACCGACCCGATAAAAATTTTCGGCCACATCGCAGTGGGCGGCAAGCATTTCCACCTGCTGTCTGGCCGTCTGTGTCAGCCTTTGCGTGCGCAAAACGTTGAAATAGGCGATCTTGACATCCTGGATGACATCCAGGGATTTGGCCGTCTGTTCGACGAGCGCCGTATCCTCGGCAATTTTGAAGGCCTGGTAGTTGGCCAGGATCCCGCCGCCAGCAAAAAGCGGCTGACGGGCCTCGATGCCCCAGTTGTAGTTGTCAATGGTTCCGGTAACCATGCGACCTGCGGGGATTCCGGCAAGTGGAAACCCCGGAAAGTAAAAGTTGGGCTCTTCATTGAGGCGGGTGTAACTGTAGGTCGTGCTGAATTTCGGCAAAAAACCGGTCAGGGCCTCCTTCCTCTGCGCCTGCGCGCCCTTGACCCCCTCTTTGGCGATGTCCAGCACATAGCTGTTCTTCAGCGCAATGGCAATGCTCTCCTCCAGGGTCAACGCCTGGGCGGATACCGCAGAGGGGGAAAACAGCAGAAAAACGGCCACGATAACTATCCGCAACCCCTGGCACTTCGTCGTCATTATTTTTGCTCCATTTTCAAATTGATGCAACATTTAGTATATTTTCGACAAAAAAATAAGCATTAAAATGATTCTTCAGCAGGCGTGGATCAAACGCGGACAACCTCTTCGATGATGCCGCCGCCCAATACTTCATCGGCTGTATAAAAACGACGGATTGCCCCGGCGTAATCGCTTCCTGGACCTGTGTGAAAACAACCCTCACCCTGACGTCTTCCGGGATGACGCGGCAGCGCGCCGAATTTCAGATGACGGTTGCAATCCACACAGGGATTCGGCGTCTGTCCGTTTTGACACTCACGGACGAATTGGCCGATCCCTCGCTGTTCCATCAGATCGGCAAAATCAAAAATCCGGTGGGGAATCCCGAGTCGTCCGCACACGCTTTGAGCGTCGGCGACAGATTCATTCGTAAAACGCCCGGCTTCGTCGCCTAACCGGTGAACGCCCAGCAGCATCGTCGCCCCGGCAACTGCATAACCCGCCTCCCGAAGCAGCAGCGCCGCGACAGACGAAACCGCCCCGCCGCTCATGGCCACCGGAATTTTTTTCTTTTCCAAAACGCTCCGCATGCCTCACCTTCAAAAGTGATTCTATTCTTTCCATGATATTCTCCCGCTTTGCAACTTTTTTTCAACAGGCGCTTTTCCATTCTTGCAATTTCAAGGCAACCTTGCTATTCAAGTGCGTCAAAATTCTGACGGGTTGCCGTGACTTTTTACCGGACCGGAATGCTGCCCAAACGGATCGTTCTATTAGGAAAGACAGGAAATACGGGGGCTTGGAATGGAGATTCACTTTCTTCTTTTTGTTTTGCTGCTGGCGGCGACGGCCATTATCAGTTTCGCCTACGCGATCTGGCGGGGCCGCAATGACCAACAGATCCTCCGCAGCATTCTGCAAAGCTCGCCGATTCCCACCTTTGTCATCTCCACCGACCGTAAAATCCTCTACTGGAACCGCGCGCTGGAAGGGCTCTCCGGCATCCGGGCGGAGGAAGTCCTGGGCACCGACCAGCAATGGCGCGCGTTTTATTCTTCACCCCGGTCCTGCATGGCGGACCTCATCATCAGCAATAAAATCGATCATTCCTACTCTCTCTACGCCGGAAAAGTCACCAAGTCAAAGGTCCTGAAGTATGCCTATGAGGTGACGGAGTTTTTTCCGGATCTGGGGGAAAAGGGGAAATGGTTCCGGATCACCGCAACGAGCATCCGCGATTCCAGCGGCAAAACGTTCGGCGCCATGGAAACGCTGGAAGACATTACCGATCAGAAGACGGCGGAGGAAGAACTGCTCAAGCGGACCAAGCTGGAATCCCTGGGAACCTTCGCCGACGGCGTCGCCAAGGACTTTGACAGCCTGCTGACCGCCATCCTGCGCAATGTTTTTCTGGCGAAAATTTCCGCGAGCGAAGAGGATAAAATTCTGGAAAACGGCCTGGCCGTCGCGGAGCGCGCGGGTTTGCAGGCCAAGGAGCTGGCGCACCGGCTCATCACCTTCGCACAGGGCGGCTACCCGGTCAAGAAAATTGAAAGGATCGGCGATCTGATCCGCGAGACCGTCCAGAAAACCCTGGCCGGATCGAAGGTAACCTGCGCTCCCGTGATTGCCGCCGACCTCTGGCCCGTGGAAGTGGACGCCCTGCAAATCAAACAGGTGATTGAGAATATGGTCACCAACGCGAAGGAGGCCATGCCCGAAGGCGGCCCCATGGAAGTGATCGCGGAAAACACCACGACCGGCACCAATATCCGGACGCTCGGCGAGGGCAACTATGTCCGGATTGTCATTCGGGACAAGGGCGTCGGCATCCCCCGGGAGAACCTCTCCAAAATTTTCGATCCGTATTTTACGACCAAAGAAAAGAAGGAGCGTGGCGGCATCGGCCTGGGGCTCGCCATCTGCGATTCCATCATCAAGTATCACAACGGGCTGATCAGCATGGAATCGACGGTCGGCGTCGGCACAACGTTTTTCATTTATCTGGCCGCCATGCCCAATGGTTCCCCAAAAAGCAACGTCAGCTAATTAGACCTCTCGTGTTCCTTCTTGACGCCGTCGAGCAGTTCCTCAATATGGCGCAGCCGCTCCTGAAACGTGGCAATGCCCAGCGCCGACTCCCGGGGATGAAGATTTTCAATCTCGGCAAGCCGGTTGCGCAGATGCAAAATGATTTCCTCCGCCAGACAAAACAGCAGAGCGCGCTCAGATCTGGTCATGACCCGAATACCCTCCTATTCCTGCTGCATGGACTTCCGGAGCAGAAATGCCTTCTTAATGGACTCCGCCGCACTTTCAATGCTGACTTTATCCGTATTGACCATCATGTCATAATGCTTCGGATCGTTAATATCTTCCTTGAAGTAATTTTTAATAAAGCCCACCTGATATTCATCATACTTGCGCACATATTCCAGTGCCTCCGCTTTCGACATGTGGCGATCCCGCATCACTTTCTCCACACGCGCTTCCTCCGGCGCGATGATCCGCACGCGAAAGGCCTTGTCTTTCAAAATAAAGCTTCCGCCGCGGCCGATGATAATAACATTGCCGTGTTCCGCGTTCGTGTGCATCACCATCGACAAATGCCGGAGGTATTCATTGGGCCAGATATGCCGCGATTCAAAGAAGGAACTGATCAGGCTGTCGAAAAACGAGATGCTTTTTTCGTCCAGCGATTTGATCACCTTTTCGCTCATGTGCGCGCTTTCGGCGACTTTATGAATCAATTCGCTTCCCACGATGTTCATTTTCAGCTCCGTGGCCAGAATCCGGGAAATGAAGCCCCCTCCCGCTCCCGTTTCGCTGGACAGCGTAATGACATGCCCCGGTTTTTCCTTTTTGTCCCGCTGCCAGCGCATGACCTGGTCTTCCACCAGTTTGTCAACATCCTTATCCCGCAATTTGATATCCCGGGTATAATCGGGGCAATTGACATCAAACAGGGCATTGGTTTTCACCCGATACCGCTTGGTGCAGTTTTCGCGCCACGCGCAGATCACGCAAATTCTTTTGTCCGATCCTGTTGACATGCGCCACTCCCCCTTTCTCGTTTGATGTTATGACGCCTCTTCCTGCAGCGCCTCAAATCCGGCAACAATATCAAGAAGCTCTTCGGTAATCGTCATCTGGCGGGTGCGGTGGAACTGCACGTGCAGATCCAGCAACTGCTCTTCAATATTCTTCTCGGCGTTCTGCATGGACGCCAGGCGGCTGGCGTTCTCGCTGGCCAGCGACTCGGCGAAGGCCCGGTACAGCGACACGAACAAATACTCGCGGATCAGCGACGAAAAGATCTTGTCGCCGTCCATCCGGAAGATCGGCAGAGATTTGGATTCCCATTTTTTCCTGGCGATCTGTTTGAGCCAGGCCTCATCCACCGGCAAAAGCTGCAGCATGTGGGGGTGGTACGTCGCTCCGGTCAGGTATTCATTATAAAAAAGAAAGAAATGATCGACGTTGCCGCGAAAATGCCACTCATCGATAATCATAATAATTTCCTGCACCAGCGGCGTAATGCCCGCCGTGGAGCCGGGAGTCGAAAGCAGCTCATCCACCGTCTGTCCGGCGTCTTCCACATAGTCCGCCACGCGCGCGCCGACCGAAAGAACTTTGCGGTTTTCTTTTTTCACGCCCGTGCTTTTGATATGATCCAGCGCGAATGTGGAAATCTGCTCATTGAGCTGTCCGCACAGTCCCTGGTCGGATCCGAACACGATCACGCCGAGACGTTTGATGGGAACGTTCTTCCGCTTCATCGTCGCGCCCATGCGCTCCTTGAGCACGATCTGCAGGCCCATTTCCACCGTGCGGTTGTAATCACGCAGCGAATCGACGGCCCGCTGGTACTGGCGGATGCTCACGGCAGCCAGGGCTTTCATCGTCTTGACGACGGATAAAAGGTCCCCGGCGCTTTTCATTCTCCTTTTCAGCGACTCAGTTGTTTGCATGGGCTTCCTCAATCTCTTCAAACGGAGCGATCGTCGGTTTGATTTTGTTCATGATGCTGTCGCGGTCCGTCATATCCATCTTTTTGCCTTCTTCAATCCGCGTGCACAATTCCGGAAGCTGTTCGTTGACCGTTTCCAGCAGGCGCGCCTCCACCTCGCGGATCTTTTCCGTCGGAACGAGATCCAGGGCGCCTCCGGTTACGGAAAGAAGAGAGGCAATCTGTTCGGAGGCCCGCAACGGCTTGAACTGGCCCTGTTTCAGGATTTCACGGACGCGCCAGCCGCGCTCCAGCGTCCGCCGCGTGGCGTCGTCGAGTCTTGTGCCGAACCGGGAGAAGGACTCCAGTTCTTCAAACTGCGAGTAGGACAGACGCAGATCGCCCGCCACGGATCGGTATGCGGGAAGCTGTGTCTTGCCGCCGACGCGGGAAACGGACTTGCCGACGTCCACCGCCGGCAGAATCCCTTTGCTGAAGAGCACCGGCGAAAGATAAATCTGCCCGTCCGTAATGGAAATCAGATTGGTGGGAATATAAGACGACATGTCCTGGGCTTCCGTTTCCGTGATGGGAAGCGACGTCAGCGACCCGCCGCCCAGTTCCGGCCGCATATGCGTGGAGCGCTCCAAGAGCCGTGAGTGAATATAAAAGATATCGCCGGGAAACGCTTCTCTTCCGGGGGGCCGCCGCAAAAGCAGCGACACTTCGCGGTACGCCCGCGCATGGGAGGTCAGATCATCATAGACAATCAAAACATCCCGGCCCTGCTCCACAAAATATTCCCCCATGCTGGTCGCCGCATAGGGAGCAATAAACTGCAGGCCCGGTGTGTCTTCGCCGGTGGCCACCACCACGATGCAGGATTTCATCACCCCGTGATCGCGCAGTTCGGCGATCACCTTGGCGACATCGGCGCTTTTCTTGCCGGTCGCGCAATAAATGGAGATGATTCCGGTTTCTTTCTGATTAATGATGGTATCGACGGCAATCGCTGTTTTGCCGGTCATTCTGTCGCCCAGAATCAACTCGCGCTGGCCCCGCCCGACGGGAATGAGCGCGTCAATCACCTTAATGCCGGTCTGCAGCGGCACCGTCACCGGGGCGCGGTCCATCACCGCGGGCGCGGGCCGCTCCACCGGCAGGCGCATGACGGTGTTCACTTCCCCCAGGCCGTCCAGCGGACGTCCCAGCGGATCGACCACCCGCCCCAGCAGGCCGTCGCCCACCGGAACATCCAGGACGCGCTTGGTGCGCTGCACTTCCGAACCCACCTGGATATTTTCACTGGGATCCAGAAGAATCACGCCGATTTCCTTGGGATCGATGTTGAACACCAGCCCCATGTAATTGCCGGAAAATCGCACCAGTTCCTCCGCGCGGATATGCGGCAGACCGCTGACCCGGGCGATGTCCCGGCCGACAAACTGCACGGTGCCGATTTCGTATTGTCTCAGTTCAGGATTCTGCTCTTCCAAAACCTTTTCCATGGTATCGAACGTGTCGTCCAGAAAGGTTTTCAGCTCCTGACTTTCCACTTGGCTCACCTCTTGATTCATTCTACGCCTCCTGACATCCTTCCAGACTTCAGCCTTCGGCCTTCCGGTCGATAAACCTTTCTATGCCGCATGCGCTTCTTTCTGGAGCGTTTCCGTCAAACTCTCCACCAGGGTTTCCAGATATTCGTTCAGGCTCCAGGCGATTTTATGGCCGTTGACCCGCATTTCAATGCCCGAAACAATATCCGGTTCTTGCAGATAACGGATGGTAAATCCGTTGGTGATCTGCTTCTTCAGGACTTCTTCAATCTGCGTCTGCCTCGGGGCAGGAATGCCGAAAGCGCTCTGGATCGTCACCCGGTTTCCTCCGCCGCTGATCGCCTTGCGCAGCTGAGTGCTTTTTTCCTCGTCCAGCGACTGCACCCGGCGGAGGAATTCCTCGACGATTCTCTCCTCCAGATCGGCGTCCGCCAGATCGGAAAGGGCTTTGCGCGCCGTGGCGTACAACTGCTTGGCCGCTCGCTGACGCAAATCATAGAAAAAGGCGTCCTGCTCCCGGATCAGCATGTCCTGCCAGCGCGCTTTGACCGCATCCACTTCCACGCGCACTTTTTCCATCAGCTCTTTGCGTTTGGCTTCCGCCGCCAGCGTCGCCTCGTTGAGCATGGTTTCTTTTTTCTCATTGAGGCTCTGATTGCGCTTTTCGTAGAGCAGGGCTTCTTCTTCCGCTTTCGTCTTCAGCTCATCCGCTTCGGCGAAGCGCGCGGCGATTTTCGCCTCCCGGTCATCCATGGCCTTGATAATCCGCCCGTAGAGAAAGCGTTTCAGCAGATACATCAGCAGGAGGAAATTGAAGATTTGCGCTAAAAATACAAACCAGTCGATATGCATGGTTTATCCCCCTACTTGATAATGAAACCCCAGAACGGATTGGCGAAAATCAGAATCATGGAAATCACGAAACAGTAAATGGCAATGGATTCAATCATGGCCAAACCGACAAATAATGTTCGCGTTAAGGAATTCCTCTCATCCGGCTGCTGGGCAATCGCGGCCAGCGCCTGGGCGATTGCCTGTCCCATGCCCAGTCCGGGACCGATCGAACCGATCCCCATTGCCAAACCCGCACCGATAATCGAGGCCATCGCGACGAGACTTACGTTGTCCATACATACTCCTCCTTTTATTTCAATTTTATCAGGCTGCAGAGCCCTCTTTTTTGGCTTCCGTGTGATGTGCTTCCTCCTCGGCGGAAAGCGCCGAGGCAATATAGACCAGGGAAAGAATGGCGAAAATGTAGGCCTGAATCACGCCGATCAGGAGCCCCAGAATCTGCATCACGACCGGGAACAGAAAAGGCGTGACCGCCAGCAATATGCCAATGACTTTTTCATGACTCATAATATTGCCGAAAAGACGAACGGTGAGCGCCAGTGTTCTGGACAATTCGCCCATGACATGAAACGGAAAGAAAATAAAAGTCGGCTGAAAATATTCCTTGACGTAATGCAGAATGCCGTTCCGGGATATCCCGTAGTACGGAACGGCAATGAAGACACAGGTCGCCAGCGCCGCAGTGGTTGTTATGGAAGACGTCGGCGCGACATATCCCGGCACCACCGCCAGCACATTGGAAGTGCAAATGAACAGAAAGAGCGTGCCGATCAGTGGGACATAACTGTCCGCCCCCTTCTTGGTCATTTCACTGATTTCCCCGCGCACGACGGAAATCACGACCTCCAGGAAGTGCTGCCAGCGCGACACATTCATTTCGGAAGAAAGATTGCGGGTGACCAGAATGGAGCCCCCGACCAGAATGGCCATCACAAGCCAAGTGTAAAGGATGGTCACGTTGATGGTGATGAAGCTCCAGCTCCAGAGCACGACCTGATCGGGGCTGATTTGACTTAACTGGACGATTTCCATAGAATCTCCTTCAACGGTTGATCAAAAACCTTTGCATCACTCCTGTATTGCTTCCGCCGTCTTTTGCGGACACAGACGAACCGTCAGAATTTTGCGCATCACCACGAAACCGATCAGGGCTGCGGCCAGCCTTTCCCAGCGGCCGTCTTGAAGCAAAAAGTAAAACACGGCCAAAAGGACGGACAGGCGCGCCAGCAGGCTGACCAGCAACAGGCGGGCGCGGCTTTCCGTTTGAGGCAGCCTCTTCACGGTCTGCCACAAGCCGACGAAATAGAGAGCGCCCAGGGCCATTCCCGCGGCAAACATTAAAACAAGCATCCCCATGGCGTTTAGCGTCATGTCATTCCTCTTCAATGATCCGGCTGCGAATTTTTCGAACCCAATAGGCTGCGTTGATGCAGCCGACGATCACACCGGCCACCAGCCCCATCAGCGCCCACGAATACTGGCTGGGCCACGTCCGATCGATCCAAAGCCCCAAGGCTACGCCAATCAGCGTGGGAATCGCCACCGCCCATCCGACAATGCCGAACATCCCCAGACCGAACCAGACCGTTTCATTTTTATGTTTGAGACCCTTGATGCGCAGCGCCTCCCGCTGGGCGACCTTTTCCGCAAAGTGATCCGCCATCTGCCGGCGCCGGTTGGTGGTTCGTCGTATTTCAACCATGTTTTTACTCCCTTGTTCGGTGCGTTCGGGGAACGCGCCCTGCCATGATTTCATCGGCGCGTTCGGGGAACGCGCCCTACTTCAGCTCCACGAAGCGCCGGATCAGCGACGCCTCCAGTTTTGCCGCGGCGGAGCGGACCATTTTTTCCCGTTCGTCGAGCGCGTCATACTGCTCCACAACCACCTGCTTGAGTTTTCCCAGCTCCGCCGCCTTCACGGCATTGCGGGTGGACACCAGGACATCCGCTCCCTTTTTCACCAGCGTGCCGACGTCCATGGCCAGAAGCTCGTGACCGCCTTCGGTCGGCTCATACGAAAAGATGCCCGGCGCCAGCGTAGCGACAAAGTCGATATGGTTCGGCATCAGGCAGAAAGAACCGTTTTCCGCCTCCGCGACGATTTTCTTGACTTCCCGCTCCATCATGATTTCCGCCGGCAATAATATTTTAAGCAACATTTTCTATCTTCGCCTCTTCAATCGGTCCGATCATGTAAAGCGCGCGCTCCGGATATTCGGCAAACTCATCGTTCAGGATCCGCTCGCACCCGTTGAGCGTCTCTTCCCGGGAAACCATTTTCCCGGCTGTGCCGGTGAATTGCTCGGTAACAAAGAAAGGCTGCGTGAAAAACCGCTCCAATCGGCGCGCGCGGAACACCGTGCGCTGGTCTTCGCGGGACAGTTCGGAAATGCCCAGCATGGCGATAATGTCCTTGAGGTCTTCATATACCGCGAGGGTCTTGCGTATTTCCTGGGCGATTTTGTAGTGCCGCTCACCGGCAATGTTGGGCATCAGCATTTTGGAGCCGGACTGCAGCAGATCGATGGCGGGATACAACCCCTCGCTGGCCCGCTTGCGCGAAAGGGCGATGGTCGCGGACAGGTGGCCGAAGGTGTGTACGGCCGATGGATCCGTAAAATCGTCCGCCGGAACATACACGGCCTGAATGGAGGTGATCGCTCCGGTTTTGGTGTTGCAGATGCGTTCTTCAAGCTCCGCCAGTTCCGTGGCCAGCGTCGGCTGATACCCCAGACGCGACGGCAGCTGCCCCAGGAGACCCGAAACTTCCATGCCGGCCTGGATGAAGCGGAAGATGTTGTCGATCATCAGAAGCACGTCCTGCTTGGCATCGTCGCGGAAATACTCGGCCATCGTCAACGCCGCGTGCCCTACGCGAAACCGCGCGCCGGGCGGTTCGTTCATCTGGCCGAAGACCATGACCGTGTTCCCCAGAACGCCGCTTTCCTCCATTTCCCGGTAGAGCTCCTCTCCTTCGCGGCAGCGCTCGCCGATACCGCAAAAGATGCTCATGCCTTCGTGACCGCTGACGGTATTGTGAATCATCTCCGTAATCAAAACGGTCTTGCCGACGCCGGCGCCGCCGAACAACCCGGCCTTGCCGCCCCGTTCCAGAGGCGCCAGGACGTCGATGGCCTTGATGCCGGTTTCAAAGATTTCCGAGACGGTGGACTGATCGCGCAGCGGAATAGGCTCGCGGTGAATCGATCGGGCCTCGCACCCCTCAACATTACCCTTCTTGTCGATGGTGTTGCCGAAGACATTGAACACCCTTCCCAGCAACTGACTCCCCACGGGAACCTCAAAGGGTTTGCCGGTATCGGTGACCACGGCCCCGCGGGCCAGACCCTGCGTCGGCGTCAGGGCGACGCCCCGGATGGTATTGTTGTCCAGTTGTGTAAACACCTCGATGACGACCTCACCCTTCTCTCCCGCCGTCAGCACATTGCGGATCGGCGGGGCAACGGGAAAGTGGATGTCAACGACGCTGCTGCGAACGGATAAAACCCTTCCTTGATTTGTTTGCTCAGCCACGGTTTGTTCACCTCGTTTATTTTTTCTTGGGAGCGGCTCCCATTAATGCCATGTATTTATCCGTCAGAATATAAGCAATGTAATCGAAAATAAGAATTGTCCGGGTCTGGCTTTCCAGCGCCTGCTGCTGCTCAGTAATGGTAACAAAAATGGCCTGAAACTCGGCGTAAAGCCAAATGTGGCGGCGCATGAGAATAATGGCGTAAAGCACCTCCTGCAGCGGAACTTCTTCCTTAAAGCGTTTTTCGGCAAATTTGGACATAAAGTCATAAATGACGGGGTAAGGGTCTTTCAACGTGTAGACACCGCTTAACTTGCGGTAAAAATCCGCCGCCTGAGGAATCAGATGATTTTCATGAAGGTCATGGTAGGAAGGCGTCTTGGCGTTCGTGGAGACGTCTTTCGCCCAGTTCCGGGCAATCGCCTCCGAATTGTTTGCCATCACATCCAGCAGCTTTAACGATGTCTGCATAAGCTTTCTCCTTCGTGCTTCTGGGGGAACCGGCAAACTCCCGCCGCTTTCCTCATGAAGATGCTGCATGACTGCGGATCAAAGAACGGACTGCTTCACTGGTCTGAACAACAGAGCAACAGACATGCCAAAAACGGTATTTTAAACAAGTTATTGATTTAACTGAGCTTGCTGAATTCAGGCCCCTGTGCGCGTTAAAAAACAGGCGACCTGCATGTCTCTTGCCGATTTGCCCCGCTTCAGGCGCAAATCCGGAAAATGAAGTCCTGCGTTGCGTTTAGGAAGAATGTCGTATTTGTCACGGGGATGCGACGAAAATGTCACCCCCGGACAACCGTGCTGCCTTCATGGTCGTTGAATCTCTTAGGGTTCCATTCCCCGCTGCTTGCGGCGGGGGTGTTCATTTTAAATTCTCAAGACTAATTGTCGCCCAAGTTAATAGCGAATGTGGCTAATATTTTCCCTGTCTCTACTTCCGCAAGTCGTCTCGTCATTGTATCATTAGGCTTTGAACCCTTTGATATATGTCTCGAGAGATTTACGGTAACTATGTGCGTTGCTCCCAAAAGCTTACCAATTTGCTTGCGTTGTTCGTCTGATACAAGACCTGAGTTCTGGAATTGTATTTCGTTCAGAATTTTATCAGTTTGATGACGATCTATTACTATGAAGTTTTTCTGTGTCCTGAAAAAATTGATATAGGTGCTTTCTGCATAACCAACTATTTCAGTTCCAACACTCTTCTTCCATTTCTCTAATAATTCAGGATCTACTTTATACATGTTTTGAATTTCGCCAGGCAATACAGCCAACCGCACATTTGAATCTTTATATACCATTTCCAAGAGGGCATAAAAATCGTTGGGATAGTTATAAGTCGATAATTTCAAGTTTTTCTCAATCTCTTGCCCATTCCTGCGTATCTTAATTGTGACTGTTTCGTTTGGGTACATGGAATCTAAGATATCAAAGAGTTGAGATCTTTTCTTGATTACAATACCTTTTGCTTCAAGAAGAATATCACCAGGCTTTACATCAGCTTCGTCTGCTGGTGTTCCACCATAAACCTCATATATTTCAACTTCATCCTTTTTGTTGTTGATAACATCAATTCCGGCGAATCCCTTTTTGATAAAACTGTAGGGATATTTAGAAGCCATTTTATTCATAAGCTCTTGTTCTCTAAGCATTGGATTCTTTGCCATGCATGAACAAAGGAAAAAGATTGCAATGATCATCAATGGCAAAAGTACAATGGTCTTGTAGTTCTTGAATTGTTGTAGAATCATAATACATCTCCCCTTTATTATTGTAATATCCAACAACAAATGGCGAAAAACATCATGTTTTCCGCTTTTTAAAAAACTGCTTGTTAAATTCTGCTTATTACGTTTAATGCGTCAATTGTGAAATGGTTGCCGAAGTTCCGCCGGGGTCTGACCTCAAATTTTGGATCAGGTTCGGGAGGTTCTTCGGTATCGCGGTGTGGTTTATCTCACAGAAAAGGCGTAATGTCAACGATGCTTTGTTATATCCGCTACTTCGGCTGTGAAACCGTTGATGGATTACCAGGGGCAAAGAAGGGGATTGCACCACTGCTTCTTGAACATTGAATACCGGGATTGAGGACGGTATGGTAGAATCTAAAAGGAACTATCGGAAATGTCTCGCTGGATTCCGGATCGCGTTTCGCTTGTCCAGAGGAATGACGATCATGGAGAAGTGGCAGAAAGTTTAGTCGTTCCGACGTTTAGGGTGTTATGAAAATTACCAGTGCCGAATTTGTCAAAAGCGCCGTATGGCCGAATCAGTATCCGCCGGCCACGATGCCGGAGATTGCCTTTGTCGGGCGATCCAACGTCGGGAAATCTTCGCTGATCAACGCGCTGGTCGGCCGGAAAAGTCTGGCCAAAACCAGCAACACGCCCGGACGGACGCAGTTGATCAACTTCTTTACCGTGAACAGCAGCCTCTTCTTCGTGGATTTGCCGGGGTACGGTTTTGCCAAAGTGCCGCGGTCCGTCAAGAAGGACTGGGGGGACATGATCGAAACCTATCTGCGGGAGCGACGGAATCTGGCGCTGGTGGTCTTCATTCTGGATGTCCGCCGCGATCCGAGCGCGGACGATTTATCCCTGCGCGACTGGCTTGATCACTACCGCATTCCGTACGCGGCGATTCTGACGAAGGCGGATAAATTGTCCAACCAGCAGGCGCTGGGGCGCAAAAAGCTCATTGAAAAGGCGATGGGGAAGGGGGCGTCGGGAAATACCATTCTTTTCTCCGCGAAAACCAGAAAGGGGTCGGAGGAACTCTGGCAGTTTATCGAAAGGCACTTGTCCGGGCTGGAAAATCGGTAGCCTCCCAAGGGACGACGTCTGGATTCCCGCCCCCCGACTTCTCGAGGGCAGGCTTCGCGAGGAATGACAGGAGAGGGCGGGCATGACAGAGGAGGTAGGATCATAGAGGGGGCGGGAAGGACAGCGAACGAGCAAAATAGACTTTGAAAAACAGGAGGTTTGATTTCGCGGTCCGTTTTGGGCAAAAATGATCGCATGATGAACGGTAGTCAAATATAAATGTCAATGAATACAAGGCCTTGTATTCTAAAATCCAAATACATTTATCTTCTGCGCTTGACACGATAAATAAAGTGTGTTAGCCGACGGACGCTGATCCGACAATGCGTCGGACGGATTTTTACGGGGCTTCTTATATAAATTACGAGGTGCGAACACGTGGTAAAAGATAACGAAAAAGTTGGTGCAGTAATGGTGGTCGGCGCGGGTATCGCCGGCATTCAGGCCTCTCTCGATCTGGCCAATTCAGGAATGAAAGTTTATCTGGTGGAAAGCGGGATCAGCATCGGCGGCGTCATGGCCCAGCTGGACAAAACCTTCCCCACAAATGACTGTTCTGCCTGTATTCTGTCTCCGAAGCTGGTTGAAGTCGGACGCCATCCGAATGTAACGATCAAAACAAGGCGCACGGTAGAAGCCGTGGAAGGCGAGCCGGGAAAATTCAAGGTCAAACTCACCTCCGCCCCCCGGTACATCAACCTGGACAAATGCACGGGCTGCGGCGATTGCGCCAAAGTCTGCCCCATCACGGTCAAAGCGGAATTCAACGGCAATTTAAGCGAAAGAAAGGCCGTCTATCGGCACTTCCCGCAGGCCATTCCCAGCGGCTTCGCGATCGACAAACTGGGCACTTCGCCCTGTAAGGCCCACTGCCCGACGCATATCAGCGTTCAGGGATATGTGGCGCTGATCGCCGAAGGCAAATTCAAGGAAGCCCTCAAGCTGATCAAGCAGGACAACCCGTTCCCCATCGTCTGCGGACGCGTCTGCAACCATCCCTGCGAATCCGCCTGTATGCGCGGCAAGGTGGATGAACCGATCGACATTATGCACCTGAAGCGCTTTGTCGCGGATCTGGATTTAAACAGCGACACGCGCTATCTGCCGGAAAAGAAGGAAAGCAAGGGCAAGAAAGTTGCCGTGGTCGGCGCCGGCCCCTCGGGCCTCACCTGCGCGTACTACCTGGCCATTGAAGGCTACGATGTGGAAGTTTTTGAAGCCCTGCCGGTGGCGGGCGGCTGGATGGCCGTCGGCATTCCCGAATACCGCCTCCCCAAGAACGTCCTGAACGCGGAAATCAAGGTCATTCAGGATCTGGGCGTCAAAATCCACCTCAACACCCGCATCGGCAAAGACATTTCCTTCGACAAACTCAAAAGCGATTACAGCGCGGTATTCATCGGCTGCGGCACAATGAAGAGCAGCAAACTCAATATCCCCGGCGAAGACATGCAGGGCGTGGTTCACGGGGTGGATTACCTGATGAAGATCAACCTCGGTGAAAAAGTCGCGCTCGGCGACCGGGTGGCGGTCATCGGCGGCGGCAACGTCGCGATGGACGCGGTCCGCACGGCGGTGCGCACCGGCTCAAAGAATGTTTTCATTCTGTATCGCCGAACCCGCGCTGAAATGCCCGCTTCTCCCGAGGAAATCGAAGAAGCGCTGGAAGAAGGAATTGAAATGAAATTCCTCGTTGCCCCCAAGCGCGTGGTGGGCAAGGATGGAAAAGTCACGGGCGTCGAATGCACGCGCATGGAACTGGGCGAGCCGGACAAGAGCGGCCGCCGCCGTCCCATTGAAATCAAAGGCTCCGAATTTATTGTGGAATGTGACGCCATCGTTCCGGCCATCGGCCAGGAAGCGGATCTCTCCTTCATCACCAAGGAAAGTGGCGTTTCCATCAATAAGTGGAACAACCTGGATTACGACGCCGTGACCTACGCCACCAATGTTGCGGGCGTTTTCACCGGCGGCGACGTTTCCACCGGTCCGCAGACGGTCGTCAAGGCCGTTTATTCCGGAAAGGAAGCGGCGAAGTCGATCGATCGTTATCTGCAGGGTCAGGATATGAAGGCCGGTCGCGAAAAAGACTGGACCAAAGACCTGGCGGACAAAGCGGATCTCTCCAACGTTCCCAAAGTTCCCCGGGAAAAATATCCGAACATGAAACCGGAAGAGCGCCGCACCAGCTTCCAGGAAGTCGGCATCGGCTTCTCCGAGGCCCAGGCGATTGCGGAAGCGCATCGCTGCCTGGCCTGCGGCATCTGCTCCGAATGTTATCAGTGCGTCGAGGCCTGTATTGCCAAGGCCATCGATCACGATATGAAAGTGGAAGAAGAAACGATTGAAGTCGGCGCCGTGATTGCGTCGGCCGGCTTTGAAATCTTCGACGCCGGCAAACGCGGTGAATACGGCTACGGCATTTACAAGAACGTCGTCACGGCCCTGCAGTTTGAGCGCATCCTGTCCGCGTCCGGTCCTTTCTTCGGCCACGTGCAGAGAATTTCCGACGGCAAGGAACCCAAAAAGGTCGCCTTCATTCAGTGCGTCGGCTCCCGCGATGTTTCCTGCGGCAACAGTTGGTGCTCGTCGGTCTGCTGTATGTACGCCACGAAAGAGGCGATCATCGGCAAGGAACACGCCAAGGGGCTGGAGCCCACGATTTTCTACATGGACATCCGCGCCCACGGCAAGGATTTCGACCGGTTCGTGAACCGCGCCAAGGACGAATACGGCATCCGCTACATCCGCTCCATGCCGTCCGCCATCAAGGAATTGCAGCAGTCCAACAACCTGCTGATCAAATACACCAACCCCGACGGCAGCTTCACGGAAGAAGAATTCGACATGGTGGTTCTGTCGGTCGGTTTGATGCCGCCCAAAGAAGCCAAAAAGCTTTCCGCCAGCCTGGGCATTGAGCTGGAAGAGCACGGCTTCTGCAAGACGGCCCTGGACAATCCCGTTCAGACGTCGCGCCCCGGCGTGTTTGTCTGCGGCGCTTTCGGCGGCCCGAAGGACATTCCGGAAACCGTCATGGAAGCCTCGGCGGCGGCGGCCTGCGCGGAGGGGCTGCTGGCCTCCAAGCGCGGCACCATGATTACGCCGGTGGAAAATCCGGAAGAAAAAGATATGCGCGGCCAGGGCGTTCGCACCGGCGTGTTTGTCTGCCACTGCGGCATCAACATCGGCGGCGTGGTGAACGTTCCCGAAGTCCGCGACTACGCGGCGACGCTGCCGACGGTCGTTTATGCGGCGGACAACCTCTTTACCTGCTCGCAGGACACGGCCGTGAAGATGGCGGAAGTGATCAAGGAAAAGGATCTGACCCGCGTGGTGGTGGCTTCCTGTTCGCCCCGGACGCACGAAGGGCTTTTCCAGGAAAACTGCGAGAAAGCCGGGCTGAATCGTTATTTGTTCGAGATGGCCAATATCCGCGACCAGAACTCCTGGGTGCATATGCACGAACCGGAGAAAGCAACGGAGAAAGCCAAAGATCTGCTGCGCATGGCGGTCGCCAAGGCCCAGTATCTGAAGCCGTTGAAACCGGGGCAGTTGTCCGTCAACCATCAGGCGTTGATTATCGGCGGCGGACTGGCCGGCATGACGGCGGCCCTGTCGCTGGCCGATCAGGGGTTTGCTTCCACGATCGTTGAAAAGGAAGACCGCCTCGGCGGCAATTACAATCACCTGTACAAAACGCTGGAAGGCCTGGACGCCCAGGCGCACCTGAAAGGGCTTCATGAAAAAGTTTACAAGAATCCTTTGATCACGGTCGTCACCGGCGCCGCCATTGAAAAGATTGAAGGGTTTATCGGCAATTACAAAACCACCGTCAAGTCCAAGGAAGGCGAGAAAGTTTTCGAACACGGCGTGGTGCTCGTCGCCACCGGCGCGTATGAAAACAAGCCCAAAGAGTACCTCTACGGGGAAAACGCCAAAGTGAAAAGCCAAAGAGAGCTGGAGAAGATGATCTATGAAAAGGATCCGAAACTGGCCTCTGTGAAAAATATCGTCATGATTCAGTGCGTGGGCAGCCGCGATAAGGAAAGACCGTATTGCAGCCGCTACTGCTGCGGAGAGGCGATCAAAAACGCGCTGGAACTCAAAGCCGCCGATCCGTCGCGTGACATTACGATCCTTTATCGCGATATCCGCACGTTTGCTTTCAAGGAAGACTATTACAAGAAAGCCCGCGAAGCGAATATCAAATTCATCTCCTATGAAGAAAACCGCAAGCCGGAAGTGGCGGCCGCCGGAGATAAAGTGGAAGTCAAAGTGCTTGATCCGATTCTCAACGAAACGGTCAGCCTGCCGGCCGATGTGGTGGCCTTGAGCATCGGCGTGGTGCCGAATCCGGAAAATGCGGCCATCGGTCAGATGCTGAAAATTCCCACGAACCAGGACGGCTTCTTCCTGGAAGCGCACGTCAAGCTGCGCCCGGTGGATTTCGCGACCGACGGCGTGTTCATGTGCGGCATGTCGCATTCGCCCAAGTACAGCGACGAAACCGTTACATCAGCCAACGCCGCCGTTTCACGCGCCTGCCTGGTCTTGAGCCTTGATTTCATCGAGGCGGAAGGCAAAACGGCTTATGTGAACAAAGAACGCTGCTCGGCCTGCGGACTTTGCGAAATCAACTGCCCCTACAGCGCGATTCGCGTGAATCCCGCCGAAGGGTGCGCCGAAGTCAACGCGGTTCTGTGCAAGGGCTGCGGCGTTTGCACGGCCTCCTGCCGCATGAACGCGGTGGATTTGAACGGTTTCAACAACGAAGAAGTGCTGGCGCAGATTTATAACATCAACAATTAAGGCGAACGGCCGATTCGGCCGCATTGCCGCTGGAAGGAGAATATATGGCTGAAAACACAGCAACCAAGGAATGGGAACCGAAATTCGTTGCCATTGTCTGCAACTGGTGCACGTACGCGGGCGCCGATCTGGCCGGGATCAGCAGAATTCAGTACCCGACCAACGTGCGCATCATCCGCGTCCCCTGCACGGGAAGAATCAATCCGTTCTATATCGTGAAGGCATTGCAGACGGGAGCCGACGGCGTCCTGGTCTCGGGTTGACACCCGGGTGAATGCCACTATATCTCAGGAAATCTGGTGGCGCGGCGCAAGTTTGCGACGTTAAAAAGTTTCCTGAACTACATCGGTGTGGAAGGCGACCGGACCATTTTTACCTGGGTCTCCGCCTCCGAAGGCGACAGATGGGCGCAGGTCATCAAAGGCGCAACGGAGAAAATCCGGGCGCTGGGACCGGCCAATAAGATGGTCAAGCAGATTGGTTAGTCTGATTCAGGATCATAATACATAAACGGGGAAATCATCACTGTGGAAAACATCGAAACAAAATTGCGGGAAGAAGCAAAAAGGCTGCTTTTGGAAAAAAAGGCCGAAGTGATTGTCGGCTATGAAAAAGGAACGCTGCCGCTGACGGCGACGCCTTGTTTCATTACGAAGCCGGAAGAGGCCGATAAGCTGGTCTGGAACAACCTCTGCACGCAAAACCTGGCCAAATTTGTGCATGATCTCATTTCACAGCACAAAAATTCACAGAAGCGCGTAAAACCGGAAGACCGGAAAAAGAAAGTCATCGGTGTGGTTGCCCGCGGCTGCACGACGAGGTCGCTCATTATTCACCTTCAGGAAAGACAGTATGAACGCGGCGACATTTTCATCATCGGCGTTCCCTGCGACGGCTACGTGGACGGCAAGGGGCTGAAAGTGAAGATCGGCGGCGCGGACATCATCGACGGCGCCGTCGAGGGCGGCCAGATCAAGATGAAAACGTCCGACGGCGACAAAACGCTGGCGCTCAAAGACGTTCTGGCGGACTGCTGTGTGACCTGCCGCTTCAATAATCCCATTATTTCCGACGTCATGATCGGATCGGCGGCCCCGCCGATGAATCCCGACGCGGAATATAATGAAGTCAAGGAATTTGAAGCCAAGGCGATGGAAGAGCGCTGGGAATATTTCACCAAAGAAATGGCCAAGTGCATGCGCTGCAACGCCTGCCGCCAGGCCTGTCCGTCCTGCTATTGTCCAACCTGCTTCGTCGAACAGAGCCAGCCGCAGTGGGTGGGCATCGGCGAAGATCAAACGGATACCCAGGTATTCCAGTTCATGCGTCTGTACCATATGGTCGGCCGCTGCGTGGACTGCGGTTCCTGCGTGGCCGTCTGCCCGATGGGCGTGGATCTGCGCAAGTTCCTCAAGAAACTCGACAAGGATTGCTTTGAATTCTTCGGCAACCGCGCCGGCTCCGGCATGGAAGACATGCCGCCCCTGGGGAAATTCGATGAGCATCACGACAAAGGCGATTTTGTCTACAACCCGTAATAGTTTGAGATGATGGAGTTTACATGGAAACTTTTCTGGAAGAAGTAAACAAAAAGATACACGGTGTTCCCCTGCAGGCCTGCTATCACTGCCGGAAATGCACGGCCGGCTGCCCCGCCGCGTCCTACATGGAATTTAACCCCAACAAGGTTATTAAAATGATTCAGAACGGGCAGAAGGACAGAGTGCTGTCCAGTTCGACGATCTGGCTGTGTCTGTCCTGCGAAACCTGCATTACCCGCTGCCCCAATCAGGTGGACATTGCGCGGATGATGGATGTGCTCCGCCAGATGGCCATTGAAGAAGGCCGCGCCGCGAAGGAAGCGAATGTGCTGAAATTCCATGAAGCGTTCCTGTCCAGCATCAAGTTCGGCGGCCGCGTGCATGAAATGCTCATGACGGTCCATTACAAGCTGAAGTCCGGCGATTTGTTCGGCGACGTGGACATTGCCCCCAGTATGTTTTTGAAGGGGAAATTGTCTCTGTTGCCGCCGCGGACAAAAGATTTGAAATCGGTTCGAAACATTTTTGAGAAGACACAGAGCAAATAAAGGAATGCTGCGCCCCCGGCCGCAAACGGCCGGATGCGCTGAAGTAACCAGTGAAAAAGGAGGCTACTCTCTTGAAAGTTACCTATTATCCGGGCTGTTCGCTGCATGGGATGGGAAAAGAGTATGATCAGTCCATGAAGGCCGTCAGTCGCGCCCTCAACATCGAACTCAAAGAAGTTGACGATTGGTCCTGCTGCGGAGCATCCGCCGCGCACAACACAAATTTTGATCTTTCCGTTGCGCTGCCGGCGCGCAATCTGATCGCGGCCGAAAAGGACGCGATGGATGTGATGGTGCCCTGCGCCGCCTGTTTCAACCGCTTCAAAATGGCGGAGCATCACCTGAAGGCCGACAAAGACCTGAAAGCCCGCATTGAAGGCGTACTCGGCGCAAAATATCAGGGCGGCATTGCCATCCGCAATCCGATTGACGTGATCTACAATGAAATCGGGATGGATGCCCTGGCGGCCAAAGTGGTGAAACCGATGACCGGTTTGAAGCCCGTTTCCTATTACGGCTGCCTGCTGCTGCGTCCGCCGGAGGTCTGCCAGTTTGAAAATTACGAAAATCCCTTTATGCTCGACAAGATCATGAGGACGATCGGCGCGGATGTGAAAAACTGGTCTTACAAGACCGATTGCTGCGGCGGTTCGCTGTCGGTCAGCAAAACGCCCATCGTCACCAACCTGTGCGACAAGTTGATGGCGGCGGCAAAGGAAGCCGGCGCCAACTGCGTGGTCACGGCCTGTCCGATGTGCATGGCCAACCTGGAGATGCGCCCCAGTGCGAACATGAAAATGCCGGTGTTCTATTTTACGGAATTGATTTCGCTGGCGCTGGGCCTTCCCGGTTCGCAGGAGACCTTTAAAACGCACCTGACGGATCCGCAGCCGCTCTTGAATCAGCTCCGGCTGGTGTAATGGAGTCGTTGATAAAACCCGACGCTTTTGAAGCTGAAAAGTTAGATAAAATAACACATTAGGGACAATTATGGAAAAACGTTTGATCAAAAAAGACACACTGGCAGGCATTGCCAAGAAAATGGCCGGCGATTTCCTGGTTTGGGCGCCCGTGAAAAAAGAAGACAATGTTCTTTTTGAACCCATGGGGAAAGACGGCGAACCTTTCTTTGCGTATTTGAATTCCAAAAATGCGCCCAAGAATGTTTTCTTTCCGCATACGGAAACCCTGATGAAATATACCCGGACCCCCAAAGGCATGGTGTTTTCTTCAGAAGTCAACCGGGCGGATCAATCCGTTTTGTTCGGCGTGCGCCCCTGCGACGCGCACAGCTTCGTCCTTCTGGATAAGCTTTTCGATCAGGAAAAATACAAGGACGCCTACTACATTGAAAAGCGGAAAAGCACGACGGTGATTGCGCTGGCCTGTGTGAAGCCGCCTTACGCAACCTGCTTCTGCACGTCGGTGGACGGGGAGCCGGTTTCGGCCGACGGCGCGGACATTCTGCTGACCGACATCGGCGGCGATTATCTGGTGGAATTCATCACCAAAAAGGGCGAAAAGCTTGCCTCGTATTTCGGCGATGCAAAGGCCGATGCGGCCGCCGATGCCAGGAAAGCGGAGATTGCCGCCCAGGCCAAAGCGGCTGTGACGTCGAAGATTCCGGCGCACGAGGTGAAACCGATCCTGGACGTCAATTTTGACAATCCCTTCTGGAACACGATTCACGGCAAGTGCCTGGCCTGCGGCACCTGCACGTATATGTGCCCCACCTGCCACTGCTTCGACATCAGCGACGAGGTGAAAGGCGCCGACGGGATTCGCCTTCGTTCCTGGGATTCCTGCATGTTTCCGCTCTTCACGAAGGAAACGTCCGGACACAATCCGCGCCCGTCGCAGAAGGAAAGATGGCGTCAGCGCACGATGCACAAGTTTAAATATTACGTGGACATGTTCGGCGCGATTTCCTGCGTGGGATGCGGACGGTGCGTCATGTCTTGTCCGGTGAATATTGATATTCGTAAAGTGGTTGAAGATATTTCAAAATTATAATCAGGGAGTTCGTAATGCAAAACCCGTATATTCCTTATCCCGTTGTGGTGGATAAAATCATTACTGAAGTCGATACCAAAGACATCAAAACGTTCCGCTTCAAGTTTGTCAACCCGGAAGATGAACAGAAATATGCGTACATTCCCGGTCAGTTCGGCGAACTTTCCATTTACGGCAAAGGCGAATCACCCATCGGCATCGCTTCTTCTCCGACGCAAAAAGGGTACGTGGAATTTACCGTACAGAAAGCCGGCGTGGTGACCTCGGCGCTCCATGAAATGGAAGAAGGCGAAATGATGGGCATCCGCGGCCCGCTGGGCAACTCCTGGCCGCTGCAGTTTCTGGAAGGAAAAAATATTGTCATTGTCGGCGGCGGCTTTGCCTTCACCACCCTGCGGTCTCTGATCAATTATATGCTGCATGAGGATAACCGCAAACGCTTCGGCAATATTACCGTGATTTACGGCGCGAGAAATCCCGGCCTCCTGCTGTATAAGGATGAATTGACGGAATGGGGCAAAAGAACCGACCTGAACCTGAACGTTACGGTGGACAAGGGCGACGCGACCTGGAAGGGCAGAGAAGGATTTGTTCCCGCGGTTTGCAAGGAAGTCGCTCCCAGCAAGGAAAACGCCGTGGCGGTGATCTGCGGTCCTCCGGTGATGATCCGCTTCACGCTGCCGGTCTTCTTTGAACTCGGCTTTTCGAAGGAAAATATCATTACGTCCCTGGAAATGCGGATGAAATGCGGAATCGGCAAATGCGGCCGCTGCAACGTCGGCAGCAAGTATGTCTGCAAGGACGGCCCGGTCTTCTCTCTGGCGGAGCTGGATAAACTGACGCCGGAATACTAGCCACCCCCGAATTCTTCAAACCTGTTTTAAAAGGGAGCCTTTGGGTTCCCTTTTTTTTGAAGGGACACTCCAGCCTGGGCAAGCGGAGTCGGGAGAACAAAAAAATTGATGTTTGTTTTTTTCTATGCTAGCAGAAGCATAAATTGATCCAATACTCACGGGAGATGTTGCATGCCACAAACGGTTACCCCTTATCTGGAGATGTCCCAGGCGATCATGGAGGCGGGCGGCGAGGCGCTGAAAAAATGCTACCAGTGCGGCACGTGCTCCGGAACCTGCCCCTGGACGCCGATCACGCATTTCAATATCCGCAAGCTCGTGCGCTACGGCCAGTTGGGCCTGGACGGCATCGAGGATTTCATGTGGGGCTGCTCCACCTGCCGGTTTTGTGTGGAACGCTGTCCCCGGGGCGTTGAACTCATCGACATCGTGACGGCCATTCGCAACGTGTACAGCGGCGGCGGCCTGCTGCCGCAGAGCCTGCGCGCCTTTGTCGGCTCCCTTTCGGCCCGCGGCAATCCCTGGTCCGGCGACCCGGCCGTGCGCAATGACTGGGCCAAGGGCAAATATCCCGTTTACAAGCCCGGCATGGACTACCTGTTCTGGACCTGCTGCACGGTCTGTTACGACCCCCGCAACACAAGGCTCGCGAAAGCGGCGGCGGAGATTCTGAATCTGGCCGGCGCAAGCTGGGGGATGCCTTCTGCTGACGTCAACTGCTGCGGCGAGAGCCTGCGCAAAGTGGGCGACGCGGAGCTTTTCGGACGGCTCAAGGGCAAAAACCTCGACTACTTCAAATCCAACGAAGTTTCCAAAATCATTACGGTATCCCCGCACTGTCTGGCGACGTTCAACAACGACTACGGCCAGGACTACGATGTTACGCATTTGAGCGAACTGATGGCTCAATGGATTAAGGACGGGAAACTCGTTCCCAAAAAAGATTTCGGCGGCCTAACCGTGACGTATCACGATCCGTGCTACTTGGGCCGGCACAGCAAGGTGTACGACGCGCCCCGCGAGATTCTCAAGGCCCTTCCGGGTGTGGAGTTCGTCGAGATGGAGCGCAACAGTGAAGAAAGCATGTGCTGCGGGGGCGGGGGCGGCGGATTGTGGACGGAGAAAGCCAAAGGCGAACGCCTGAGCGATTTGCGCATCGAGGAAGCCATGGGGACCGGCGCTGCGGTTCTGGCGACGGCCTGTCCGTACTGCATCACCATGTTTGAAGACAGCGCGCGGACGCTCAATGCGGACGGGCAGGTTCAGATCCGGGATGTGACGGAGCTCCTCCTGGAAAGCCTGGAAATCAACATCGACGAACCGGTCGCGGATACATGCGCCCTTTAGATAACGTTGCCGCCGGCTGGAACCGAACGTATGACGGGTTGAGAACTTTGCACCATTACACTTTGGTCATCGCGAGGAGCGAAGCGACGTGGCGATCTCTTCAAATATCAAATGCTCATGAGATTGCTTCACTTCGTTCGCAATGACAGAGTAGGGCGCGATCCCTGATTGCGCCGCAATCCTCGTCATACCGGCGAAGGAGGTTGTGTCAGAATGGTCAAAAGCTGTCATTCCCGCGAAGCCTGCCCTCGAGAAGTCGGGGGGCGGGAATCCAGAGTCCTTTAATAATACTGGATTCCTGGTCGCGCTACGCTTGCCCGGAATGACAAAATAGGAATTACCACACAGTCTCGAAGGCCGGTATCCAGGTTCTGTTTCTTCGAAAAGAAGATAACCGGGACCGGGAGTGAATGATAAAGCAAGAGAAAACAACACGAAGTGGAATGATTTGAATGATTCAATTATTGAGCTGGATGCCGGCCTTCGCCGGTATGACAATATAGGGAGATAGTATGAGCAGAATTGGTGTTTTTGTTTGCCACTGCGGGTTGAATATCGCGAAGACAGTGCGGGTGAGTGAGCTTGCCGAGTTTGCGGCGACTCTGCCGGACGTCGTTGTGGCAAAAGACTACAAGTTCATGTGTTCCACCCCCGGGCAGGAAATGATCGCGAACGACATCAGGGAACACCGGCTGGACCGCGTGATCGTGACGGCCTGTTCGCCGCTGATGCACGAGCAGACGTTCCGCAAGGTGCTGGCGGCCTCCGGTCTCAACCAGTACCTGCTGACGATCGTCAACATCCGCGAGCAGGTGTCCTGGGTGACGCATAATATCGACGAAGGAACCTCCAAGGCCAAGGCGCTGCTCAACGGCGCCGTGAACCGCTCCCGCTTGCTGATGCCGCTCACGTCGCGCGTGATCGACGTCAACCCCGATGTCATGGTGGTCGGCGCGGGCATTGCCGGAATCCAGGCGTCGCTGGAACTGGCCAACACGGGCAGAAAAGTATATCTCGTCGAAAAGAATTCAACCATCGGCGGCCACATGGCGCAGTTTGACAAGACGTTTCCCACGCTGGACTGCTCCGCCTGCATTCTCACGCCCAAGATGGACAGCGTGCTACAGCATAAGAACATTCAGCTTTTGACATCCTGTGAAGTGAGCGAGGTCAAGGGCTTTGTCGGAAACTTCGATATTACCATCCGTCAGAAGGCGCGTTATGTCGATCACGACAAATGCAACGCGTGTCTCGCGTGCACGGAGAAATGCCCCGGCAAGAGCGTGTCCGAATGGGATGAAGGCCTGGCGAAGCGCAAGGCCATCTACATTCCCTTCCCGCAGGCCGTGCCGCAGAAGCCGGTCATCGACCGGGAGGCCTGCACCTTCTTCAAAAAGGGCAAATGCCGCCTGTGCGAGAAAGTTTGCGAGCAGAAAGCCATTGATTTCGAGCAGCAGGACACCTTCAGCACCGTGAAGGTCGGCGCGGTCATTGTGGCCACGGGGTACGACCTGATGGATACCCGGGATTTGATTCAGTACGGTTACGGCAAATATCCCGGCGTGTACAACGCCCTGGAAGTGGAGCGGCTCTTCAACTCCGCCGGACCCACCGGCGGCAAGGTGATACTGCGCGACGGGAAAGAGCCGCAGGCCATCGCGATTCTTCACTGCATCGGCAGCCGCGACAAGAACAGCTACGAGCATTGCAGCCGCGTGTGCTGCATGTATTCGCTGAAATTCGCGCATTTGTTCAAGGAAAAAACGTCCGCGGACGTCTATCATTTTTACATTGATATCCGCGCCGCCGGCAAAGGCTATGAAGAATTTTACAACCGCATCATTGAAGAGGACGTGAAATTCATTCGCGGCAAGGGCGCGCGCGTGGCGAAAAGCGCGGACGAACCGGATCGTCTGATGGTGGAAGCGGAAGATACGATTACCGGGAAGTTCATCCGGCTGCCCGTGGACATGGTCGTGCTCTCGCCGGCCATGATTCCCCGTTCCAACGCCAAAGACATTGCGCGGTTGTTTAATCTAAGCACGGACAAGCAGGGCTTTTTCATGGAGCGCCATCCGAAGCTGGCGCCGCTGTCCACGATGTCGGAAGGCGTTTTCATCGCCGGGGTTTGCCAGAGCCCGAAGGATATTCCCGACACCGTGGCGCAGGCCAACGGCGCGGCGGCGGAAGCCCTGACCATTGTCGTCAAAGACAAGATGGAGCTCGAAGCCACGACGGTGATGGTCAATCCGGCCTCCTGCTGCGCCTGCCAGAACTGCGTGCGCGTCTGCCCCTACGGCGCGCCGTTCTTCAAGGAGGACAAAGGCGTATCGGAAATCAATGAGGCGCTGTGCAAGGGCTGCGGGCTTTGCGCGTCCGTCTGCCCGACGGGGGCGATTATCGCAAGGCATTTTACGAATGATCAGGTGCTGGCGGAGATGGAAGGATTGATGGAATTCTAGTTATGGCATCATTAAAAGGCCGGATACTGCGTTGCACATCGTCTCGCGTCACTGCGGCGTATGAAAATATACGCCTCGTTCCACGATACTCGTGCGCCTTGTCTGCGGCGCTTTTTCTGACGCCATAATTATTTTAAAAGGAAAGGAAACGTTCATGTCATTTGAACCGAAAATACTGGGCATTGCCTGCAACTGGTGCACCTATACCGGGGCCGACCTTGCCGGAACGACGAGACTGCAGTATCCGCAGAATCTCCGGGTCGTCCGCGTGATGTGTTCCAGCCGGATCAACCCGTCGTTCATCTTCCGCGCGTTCCAACTGGGCGCGGACGGCGTGCTGGTCGGGGGATGCCATCCGGGCGATTGCCATTACAATACGGGGAACCTCTATGCGCGAAGACGCCTGGCCGTGACCAAAAAAATTCTGGAATTTGCAGGCCTGGAGCCGGGCCGGTTCCGCGTGGAATGGATTTCCGCCTCCGAAGGCAACAAATTTGCCGAGGTCGTCACGGAGTTCACCGGTCAGATTAAAGCGCTGGGACCCCAGACCAAATTCAAGATTTCATAGAAGTACGAGGGAGCATATGGCAGTCAGCTTTCAGCAAATTGAAGAGAAATTAAAGACCGAAGCCCGAAGGCTTTTGGAATCGGGCCAGGTGAGCCTGGTGCTCGCGTGGGGCAGAGGTTTTGATGAAAAACATCCCATGCCCTATGTTGCCAAGGGCGCCTCCGATGTGGACGGCATCGTGTTCAACGAGTTCTGCACCCACAATCTGGCCAGATACCTGGTCCGGTATCCGCGGGGAACCAAAATGGCCGTCGCCGTCAAGGCGGCGGACAGCCGCGCCGTGGTTCAACTGATTCAGGAAGACAAGGTCAAGCGGCACGACCTGGTGATCCTCGGCATTCCCGTTTACGGCATCAAAAATCCGAAGACGGGGGAGATCATCGACGGCAAGACCACCTGCGGCCTGTACAACCCCGTGCTGTATGACATTCTGATTGCCGAAGAGGTGCACGGACAGCCGGTCTCGTCGCCTTACGCCGTGCTGGCCGAATACGAGGCGATGGATCAGGACGCGCGCTTCGCGTTCTGGAAAAAGGAATTGGATCGGTGCATCCGCTGCTACGCCTGCCGCAAGGCCTGCCCGATGTGCTACTGTGATCCCTGCTTTATCGATCAGAATAAACCCAAATGGGGAGAAAAGTCTCCGGAGACGCCGGGCAACCTGATGTACCATCTGACCCGGTTTCATCATCTGGCCGGCCGTTGCATCGATTGCGGCGAATGTTCGCGCGCCTGTCCGGTGGACATTCCCCTGTATCTGTTTCACAAGAAAGTGGCCAAAGAGTGCGAAGAAATGTTCGGCCAGGCCGCGGGGATGAGCATCGAAGACAAGCCCGTGCTGGTCAATTTCCGCATGGAGGATTCCGACAAAATTTTGGAATAAGGAGCTTTTGTTGTGCTGAAGAAAACCGCCATCCATCAACTGTCCGATCTGACTTCCGCGCTGATGGGAAAGGGAACGCTGGTCGCACCGGTCCGGGAAGACGCCGGCTTCAATTTCCGGGAAATATCCGACGCGAAGCAGGTGGATCTGAATTTCCACAATACGATCATCAGTCCCAAATCCGTCTTCTTTCCACAGACGGAAGATTTCATCCGCTATCGGACGGGCAGACCTTTGCAGGAGGCCGAAACGGTCGAGCCCGAGGGGAAGCCCTTGATTCTTTTCGGCGTCCGCCCCTGCGACGTGAAGAGCTTTGAGATCATGGACATCCATTTTTCCTGCACCGGCGCCGTGGATCCTTACTGGCAGGCCCGAAGAGAAGCGGCCACCCTGATCGGATACGCTTTTGATGTTGCCGCGCCGGCCGAGCCGGAGGAATTTTATCAGACGCTGGGCATCGGCGCGGCCGACCCCGAAGGCAGCGACATCTTCATGGTGCGCCGCGGCGATGATCTGATCCTCAAAAGCATCACCGGCAAGGGAGAGGCGCTGCTGGCCGGAATCGAAGGCCTGGCCGGGGCGTCGGCCGATGACGGGAAATTTTTTGACGACACGGTCGCCGCAGGGCGAAATTTCAAGACGCGTTTTACCTGCGTGGACGCCAAAGCCATTACGAAGAAACTGGAAGATCTTTTTCATAACACGGATTTCTGGGAGAAGGCGTCCAACGCCTGTTTGAGCTGCGGCGTGTGCACCTTTGCGTGTCCGACCTGCTATTGCTTTGATATTTGCGATGAAACCCTGTTTGGGCGGGGAACGCGCCGCCGCGTGTGGGACGCCTGCATGTTCACGGATTTCACGCTGGAAGCCAGCGGCCACAATCCCCGCACGAAGGTGTATCAGCGCCTGCGGCAGAAAATCGGGCACAAGTATTCCTACCATGTCCGGAAATACGGCGTCATTTCCTGCGTGGGCTGCGGGCGCTGCACGCGGCACTGTCCGGTGGGCATCGATATTTTTTCGATCGTCGAAGAGGCCATGAAGGCATGATGCCGAACGCTAAAAAGCATGTTCGGGAATAAACCAATTTGAGGAAAGATATGCGTTCAACGAATCCCTACATCCCCATGCCGGTGGAAATTGTCAAAATCACCGATGAAGTGGATACCCATGACATCAAGTCGTTCCGCTTTAAATTTCTGAATGCCCAGGACGAGGCCCGGTTTCAGTATCTCCCCGGCCAGTTCGCCGAGTTGTCCATTTACGGAAAAGGAGAGTCCCCGATCGGCATCGCTTCGTCGCCCACGGAGCCCGGCTATGTGGCGTTTACGGTCCAGCGGGCGGGCGCCATCGTTCCCGGGCTGGTGACGGCTGCGCTGCACGATATGGAAGAGGGCGGCAGAATCGGCCTGCGCGGGCCGCTGGGGCATCCCTGGCCGATTGAATTTCTGGAGAAAAAGAACATCGTTGTGGTCGGCGGCGGATTTGCTTTTACCACGCTGCGCTCGCTGGTCACCTATATGCTGCACGAGAACAACCGTTCCCGCTTCGGCGACATCACCGTCATTTACGGCGCGCGGACCCCGGGGCTGCTCTGCTATAAGGATGAACTGGCCGCCTGGGAAAAGCGAAGCGACATCAAAACCATCATTACCGTTGACAAGGGTAATGAAACCTGGAAGGGCCGGGAAGGGTTTGTGCCCGCCGTCTGCAAGGACGTCGCGCCGTCGCCCGCCAATGCCGTGGCCGTCATCTGCGGCCCGCCCGTCATGATCAAATTCACGCTGCCGGTTTTCTTTGAGCTGGGTTTTTCCAAGGAGAACATTCTGACGTCGCTGGAAATGCGCATGAAGTGCGGCATCGGCAAATGCGGCCGCTGCAATGTCGGCTACAAATACGTCTGTTCGGATGGGCCGGTGTTTTCGCTGGCGGAGCTGGAAGAGCTGCCTCGCGATTTCTAGAGATGCCCGTCGTAAAGCAAATGACGAGGGTGAGGTAAAAAATGAAGAAAGTCATGGCCATCCTGACGATGATCGTTTTTGTCGCCGGACCGGCGCTGGCCGCGGACAAAGCGTTTCAAAAAGCCGATAAAAACAAAGACGGCAAAATCACGAGCCAGGAGTACCTGAATGCGACTTCCAAGGCCTTTGACGAACTGGACAAGAATCGCGACGGCGTTCTGACGAAAGAAGAGATTCAGGCCAACGATAAGATTGACGCGGACAAGCTGATTCGAGAAACGGACGCAAACCGGGACGGCAAAATCCTGAAAAAAGAATACCAGAAGGCGGCAAAACAAAGATTTCATTCCATGGATAAAAACAAGAGCGGCCACATTGACTACAACGAATGGGCGTCCGACCGCTCCGATCTTTACTCTCCTTTCAACCTCTTTTCGTTCTGACCGTCGCGACTGCCCTCCGCGGGACGCAAATCCCGGATTTGGGACGGGCCGGAAGCCGTCCGTCCGAAAGCGGCGCCGGGGGCTTTTCGCAGAGGGTCGCGCATGCTTCAACACCTTTTTATGATTGATTTTTTGCATGGATTGCATTAACGTGCGCCGACTATTTTCAAAGGAACAGCAAATGCATTATACGGTTCAACCACTGCAGCAGGGATACGCCAATCAGATCCTTTCCATCAACGTAACGACCGGCAAGATGGAGGTCCGTCCTCTTCCTCCCGAAGTTCGAAATTTCTTTATCGGCGGAAGGGGTCTGGGGCTTTATCTGCTGCATGAGCAAGTGACTTCCCGGACCAAAGCCTCTGATCCGGAAAATCCCCTGATTTTCTCACCGGGGCCGCTGGGCGGCATTCCGCAGTTTCCCGGAACGAGCAAGTGCATGGCGATTTCGCTGTCGCCCCTGACCGGCATTCCCGGTGTCTCCAATTTTGGAGGCCATTTTGGCGCTTATCTGAAATATGCCGGGTTTGACGCGCTGACAGTCGCGGGAATCGCCCCTGAACCGGTCATGATCGTCATTGACGGTTTCCGGCGGGAAATCTCCATCGTCGGTGTTTCCGGAGACGATCAGGTTTTTCATCTTGAGAAGACGCTGGTGGACCGGTTTTTGCGCGAGGGCCATGAAAAAAAGGACCTGGCCTTTTTGACGACCGGCATCGGAGCGGAGCATACGTCTTTCGGTTGCATCAACAGCCATTACTATGACGCCACGAAGCCGGTGGAAGGCGGCAAAGGCCTCTTCCGCACCAAACAGGCCGGCCGCACGGGCCTGGGATCCGTGATGAGCCAAAAGCTTGTTACGGCCATTGTTGTTCTGGCCGCTTTTCCCCGCGGTGAAAACCCTTACGGAGCGGCCGACTGGAACAGAGTCAAAGAGGCGGGGGCGAAGCTGCACGGGGTTGTGCGGGACGTCGATCCGCAGGCGCTGAAAATGCATCTCAAAGGGTCGGCCGGTCTGATCTCTTTTATGAACAAGGAAGAATACCAGTCCCTGCCGGTCCATAATTATCAGCGCGGGTCACACCCTCGGGCGGGTGAAATCTGCGGCAAAGTTTACGCCGAGCGGCTGTTTGAGCATCGCGGGATGGACGGGTGCTTTCCGGGCTGCAATCTGCGCTGCACCAAGGGCGGCTGGGTCATGCTGACGTCGGGCGAGCATACCGGGCGAAGAGTCTGGGTGGACGGCCCCGAGTATGAAACCGCCGCCGGTTTCGGCTCGAATCTGGGCATGTGGCATCCCGAATTTGTCATGGAAGCCAACTGGCACTGCGACAATTACGGCATCGATACCATTACTACGGCGGTCATCATGGCGTTTGTCATGGAATGCTGCCAGCGCGGCTACCTGACGAAGGAAGACACGGACGGCTTTTGTCTGACGTGGGGGGATGAGCAGGCGGCGCTGCAGTTCATCCATGACCTGGCGTATCGCCGGACCGACTTGGCCCGCGCCGCCGCCCTGGGCATGGTGGGCCTGACCGACTGGGTCTCTCTAAAGTACGCTTTGCGAACCGGCAAAGCGAAACCGCTCGAAGAGCTGCAGACGTTTGCCATGCAGACCAAAGGCCTTCCTTTCTCCCTGTATCGCACGCACCGGTCGCTTTCCATGCAGGCCTCCTACGCGGCGGCCAGCGACATCGGCGCGCATCATGCCGCCGCCTGGCTGGTCAAGGTGGATCTGCTGGGCGCCTTTCCCACGTTTGAATCCAAGGCCAGAGCGCTGATCACCTATCCCCGTGTGCGCCTGGGCAACGACAATCTGGGCCTGTGCAAGCTGCCCTGGGTGGATGTTTTAAATCCCGATTCCATGAAGGAAAACCATACCGACATCTACATCAATCCGGCGTCGCAGGAGCTTTATGCGGATTTTTACAACGGCATGCTGGGGACGGAACTGACCTGGGAACAGATCTTCGAGCAGACGGACCGGGACATCAACCTCCAGCGTGTGCTGAATGTGCTGTCGTTCGGGGCAACGACCGGGGAACGCGACTGGATTCCCGACCGGGCCATCGGGCCTACGGAGGACACGCTCTATGAACTGGAAAAAGAATACAATGACCGGCAGCTGAGCGAGATTCTGCAGTGGCCTCTGCCGGAAATTCAGCAGATGCCCACGGGCGAAAAGCGCGCCGCGCTGATGCGGCATCGAAAAGAGGATCTGCGTCAGTTGATTCTTGTGTATTACCGTGAGCGGGGCTGGACGGATGCGGGTGTCCCGAAGGTGGAGACGCTCCAGCAAATCGGTTTATGGCGTTTTCTGACGGACGAAGCCAGGGCTATCATTACCCGCCTGAACGGGTAAAGATTTTCGGCCGGAAAGGAGTCTCCCGTGCTTCAGAATCAGGTCTGGCAGCCTCTTCCGGGAATCCGGCAGGCGGAAATCTATCCGTATCTGCGGAAGCCCGATCTTCTCTCCTCCAATTCCTGCGTCATCCGCACCCCCCAGCAGATTCTGCTGATCGATGCCGGGGCGCTGGCCGCGCAGACCGCGGATCTGAACCGGATCCTGGCGGAGTGTCAGCGGGAACGCACCCGACCGGTTGTCGTTTACCTGACCCACTGCCACCTGGACCATTCCCTGGAGGTCGGCAGGCACCGGCAGATCATGACGGCGGCGCCCGTCTGGATTGCCGTCCAGGAACAGGGGGCCGATTATCTGAGCCTTGGGGATCCGGCAAAAACCATCGCGGAACTTTACGGCGTGGCTTTTCCATCCCTGCGGCCGGATATCCGTCTGCTCACGGAAACAGACATGAGAAGAAAAGCCCCCCGATCAATTTCACTCCAGCCGGGCGTGAACATGAGGATCACGACCGAGGCCATCGCAACGGATCTGAAGGAGCCTCTGTTCCAGCAGACCATCTCCATTGGCGGAGGCGATGTCCTGGAACTGTATTCGGCGCCCGGACACAGTCCCGACAGCGTCTGCATCCGCGTCGGCGAAATTCTCTTTATCGGCGATTTGCTCGCCGCGGCCAATCCGATGGTTGCCGGAATTGCCGGCTGGCACCGGGAGCATCTCCTCGACACCCAGCGGCATGTACAATGGCTTTTGGATCATCAACCGATCACGCTCTGTTATCCCGGACACGGCGGTTTGATTCCGTCGGAGAAAGCCCGCGACATCCTGGGGCGGCTGCAGCGCAAAACCCTCTCGCTGGGCGACGTGAGCCGGATGAACGAGGAGCGCCTCTTTCAGATCACGGACTACGCGCTGGAGCTCATCGATGAGGCCGAGGAAGTATTTTCATCGATTGCCGGCCGGCTTCTTTATGTGGCGTATCAACTGGAGCGCCTGGAGGAAGAAGAGGCGGCCTGCCGGTGCCGCGACGCAATGCCCATGGAGCGGATTGACGCCTGTCTGCTGGAATTTCGCAAACTCTGCCGGAGGCTGGAGTCCGGAAAAATCCGGCGGGTGGAATTCGCGCATGGCGCCCTGGCGATTGTCGAACAGATCAAAGGGCTCTTTGACCCCCGCCCGCTGACCGCCATTCTGCCCCAGCCGATGATTCACCGGGGCACAAGCCTGCTTCTCGATTTTATCGGCATCGCCAACGGACGCCGCAACCTGGAGGAGTTTATTCCAACGGACGTCAACGCGGTGATCGACGATGTGCTGCGGGCGGGTCGGGAGACCCCTCATCTGGACGCCTCTGTTCTGGATTATGTGGAGGATGAGGCGCGGTTTCTGGCCGCTCTGGTTCTGCGCATCGGCCACGAACCGGCAGCCGCTCGTCCCCCCGTCCATTTCCTGCCGCACAAGTCCCTTCCTTACGTGTCGGTTGCACCCGGCCGTTTTTCGGATACGCTCCTGACGTTTCTGGACTGGCTTGCGCAGACGCACCCGCCGTCCATCCGCATCGCGACCGGCATGCATCGCGGCGGTCCCTTTGTGACGATAGCGCCCGCGGGCTGGGGCGATGCGGCGCCGACGCCCCACCGGAAGAAGAAAATCGATTCCTTTGCCCGCCGGTTCCGCATGTGCGGCCTGGTTCTGCATGCGAAAAAAGAAGGTTTTCGGCTGACCCTTGCCGAAGGGCCGGACGCGGCAGACGTATCTGCGCCGGTTGATTTACACTGAATAATTTTCGAAAAAGTGGTTGATTTCAGCGTCAAAAAAAATTAAGAAACACCCTCAAGAGCATTGAATCCCGCTGTTGCGGGACGAGCGTTCATTCTCCGCAGTATGCTGCGATATTTTGCGTTCATTTCATGCCTCAACAGTGTGCTGCGAAGTGGTTGATCAACGAAATATCTGATACATTTTTTCCGGCAAGATTCACCCAGTAAACAGTAATTTGAAAAATTTTTTTCGATAAGGAGAATGCTTTATGGAAATCAAGAAAATTTGTGTGTTGGGCGCGGGACTGATGGGGAACGGCATTGCGCAGATTTGCGCTCAGGCGGGGTACGAAGTGGCGCTTCGGGACATCGAACAGCGGTTTGTGGACGGCGGCATGAACACGATCAAAAAGAACCTGGCCCGGGACGTCGAAAAAGGGAAAATGACGCAGGCGCATATGGAAGCGGTGCTCGGCCGCATCACGCCAACGCTGGATTTGAAGCAGGCAGCCGCCGGCGCGGACGTGGTGGTCGAAGTCGTGATCGAAGTCATGGACGTCAAGAAAAAGGTCTATGCCGAACTGGAAGCCGTCGTTCCCGAACACTGCCTGTTTTTTACCAACACGTCCGGGCTCAGCATTACGGAAATGGCCGCCGTGACCGGCCGTCCGGACCGTTTTATCGGCACGCATTTTTTCAATCCCGTTCCGGTGATGCGTCTTCTGGAAATTATCCGTGGTCATCAGACCTCCGATGAAACGCTGAAAACCGCCCAGGAGTGGGGCAGGAAAATCGGCAAGGAGGTCATTACGGTGAAGGAGGCCCCGGCTTTTGTCGTCAACCGGATTCTGTGCACGATGCTGAACGAGGCCTTCTTTGTGCTGGACGAGGGGCTGGCGTCGGCCGAAGACATCGATAAAAGCATGGTGCTGGGATGCAACCATCCGATCGGGCCGCTGGCGCTGGCCGACCTGGTGGGCAACGAGACATTGCTGCGCGTGATCGAAGGCTTGCAGCGGGAACTGGGCGACAAATACCGTCCCGCGCCGATTTTGAGAAAACTGGTCCGTGCCGGAAATTTCGGACGGAAAACCGGCCGGGGCGTTTACGATTACGGTAAAAAATAGCATCATCCTGCAGGCGGGCACAGGCTTCCGGGCCGCCCCGGCAGTCTAATGACGGAGGGAAAGGAGAAATTTCGCATGAATTTCGAATTGACGGAAGAAATGAGAATGCTGAAGGAGATGGCCTATAAATTTGCCGTGGCGGAAATCGCGCCGTTTTCCGCCGAATGCGACGAACAGGAGAAATACCTGCCGGAAATCCGGAAGAAGGCGGCCGAAAACGGCCTGGTCGGGGCGTGGATTCCGGAAGCCTACGGCGGGTCCGGCGCCGGCATTCTGGGTAATGCCATCATTACGGAGGAGCTGTCCAAAATCGATATGGGCATCGGCCTGAATATCGTCGCTTCCGGCTTCGGCTGCGAGTCCATTCTCAACTACGGAACGGAAGAGCAGAAGAAGACCTATCTGCCGCCGATCTGCGAAGGCGTCCAGGTTTGCGCCGGCGCCTATACCGAACCCAACGCGGGAACGGATGTCTCGGGTTACAAGACGCGGGCCGTCAAGGATGGAAGCGATTATGTGATCAACGGCAACAAAATGTTCATCACCAACGGCACCGTGTGCGATTTCATGGTTGCGCAATGCATCACCAACCCCGAACAAAAGAAGCACAACAGTTTTAGCCTCATCATTGTGCCGGCGGACGCCAGGGGAGTGACGCGCAACAAAATCCACGGGAAGATGGGCATTCGCGCCAGCGACACGGCGGAGATCGCGTTTGAAGACGTCCGCGTTCCCCAATCCAATCTGGTGGGGAAGGAAGGGAACGGCTTCCGCCAGCTCATGCACTTTTTCGACATCACCCGCGTGATGGTTTCCGGGCAGGCCCTGGGGCTTGCGCAGGCGTGCCTGGAAACCAGCATCAAGTATGTCAAGGAAAGAACCGCTTTCGGCGCGCCGCTGGGCTCTTTTCAAATCACCCAGATGAAGCTCACGGAAATGGCCATCCGCATTGAGGCGCTGCGCGGCCTGGTGTACAAGGCGGCCTGGCTGATCGATCAGGGAAAGCCCGATTACACGCTCGCGGCCATGGCCAAATTCTACGGCGGTCAGACCGCCGTCTTCTGCGCGAATTATGCCGTGGAACTGCACGGCGGCTATGGATACATCGAAGAGTACCCCGTGCAGAAATGGTACCGGGATGCGAAAATCCTGGAGCTTTATGAAGGGACCAAGGAAGCCGAAATCATGACGATCGGCAGGGCGCTGCAGACCCGGTAAGCTTACCGGGCCTTGCCGCTGGTCCTGTCCTGATATTTCTTGACTTCGTCTGTGTCGGAGGGGGGATAGATGACCACCTTTCCCCCCTCTTTTATTTTGATGCCGATGATAAGGCCCAGCATGGAGTACCACTCGCCGATTTTCCGGCCCTGGTTGTCCAGAATGTCCAAGCCGTGGGGGCTCTGAAGACAGCATTCATTGAGCCGCCTCTGCATGTTGGTGACGAGGTCGGCCATGATCTCCGTCTTCGGCTCGATTTTTTTCCACAGGTCCTCGTCGCTGTCGATCACCACGTCTTTCTGAAGGCCGAAAATGGCCACGGGATACACGTCCGACCCGCTGATAAAGTAATTGTAATCGCTGCGGACGATGAATTTCTTGAAATTTTCCGTTGCTTCGATGCTTGGCTTGAAGCTGCCCATGTCTTTGAGCAGTTTTCCCGAGCAACCGGTAAACAGCCCCACAAACACCGCGGCCAGCAGGGCCGCTGAAATCATCCCCGATTTACGCATGTTTACGCTCCTTGGTTGTGTCATTTTGTCTTGCCGTTTCCGGCAGGACATCCGGTTTGGCCTTCACGACCGGTGTTCTGGCTGTATCGGCCTTGATCCGCAGCCGGCATTTTTGTAACACAAAACGGGAAGTCATCAAACATAATTTTCAAAACCTTTTTTCAAAAAAGGGGAGCTTCTTTTTTTCGGATTGCCGCGGGCGGCTGTGGATCCATGCGGAATCAATTCATGATTGACATCGCGGGCGGCTTTTCCTATACTCAAGACGCCCATGAGCAAATCTTCCGCCTCTGACAAAACGCTGTCCTCGAATTGACCGATGCCGACAGTCCGCCGTTCTTCCCTGATTGCTTCCGGCATCTCCCCCGCTGAATGATCGGCGACGGAAAAACATGGACAACCTCAAGTAAGGAAGGCGTTTGATGAAAAATTCCCTTGAGCTCGGCCTGATCGGCAACTGCCGCATCGGCGCTTTGATTGATGAGCGCGGTGAAATCGTCTGGAGCTGTCTGCCCCGGTTCGACGGAGATCCGGTTTTCTGCTCTCTGCTGCGCGAACATGCCGACGGCGAAGGGTCCGGCTATTGCGTGGTGGAGCTGATCGATCAGGTGGAGGCCGCCCAGTTCTATCTGCCCAACACGGCCATCCTGGTGACCCGCCTGACGGATCGGCACGGCGCGTCCATCGAAATCACGGATTTTGCCCCCCGTTTTCATCAGTACGGCCGGACGTTCATGCCGATGATGATGATTCGCCAGATCCGGCGTATTCACGGAACGCCGCGCATTTGCGTGCGCGTTCGCCCCGTGTGCGAATACGGAGGCCAGAGCTGCACCGTCACCCACGGCAGTCATCACATCCGCTACGTCGCACCGTCCTGGATCTTACGCCTGACCACCGACATCTCCGTGACCGCCGTGCTTCAGGAAATCCCCTTTTTCCTGGAAACCGCCGCCACGATGATTCTGGGGCCGGATGAAACCATTCCGGACGCCATCGGCGATCTTTCACGCCGTTTTCTGGACGAAACGGTCGGCAGCTGGCGCAACTGGGTCAGAGACCTTTCCATTCCCTTCGAGTGGCAGGAAGAGGTGATTCGCGCCGCCATTACCCTGAAGCTGAACACGTTTCAGGATACGGGCGCCATCATCGCGGCCATGACGACATCGATTCCGGAGGCGCCGGATTCGGGCCGCAACTGGGACTATCGCTACTGCTGGCTGAGAGATTCCTACTTTGTCGTCAACGCCCTGAACCGCCTCAGCACGACCAATACGATGGAACGGTATTTGAATTACCTGATCAATGTGGCGGCGGGAACGCCCAACGGCCGGATTCAGCCCGTGTACGGCATTGACGGCAGGGCCAAGCTGGACGAGCGGGACGTCGATAGCCTTCCCGGTTATCGGGGAATGGGGCCCGTCCGGATCGGCAACCAGGCCTGCGAACAGATCCAGCATGATGTTTACGGATCGGCCATCCTCGCCGTGGCGCACACCTTCTTTGACCGCAGACTTGCCCACCGGGGAGGAGCGGCTCTCTTCTCGCGGCTGGAACCCCTGGGGGAAGCAGCCATGGCGGTTCATGACCAGCCGGATTCGGGTCCCTGGGAAACACGCAACACCCTGCGGGTTCACACGTTTTCCAGCCTGATGTGCTGGGCGGCCTGCGACCGTCTGGCCCGCATCGCCGTTTATATCGGCCTTTCCGAACGCGCTGCCTGCTGGCAAAGCCGGGCGGAACGGATTCATGCCACCATCTGCCGCCGTGCGTGGAATGAAAAAAAGCAGTCTTTCGTCGGCGCATTTGACGGAGATTCGCTGGATGCCAGCCTTCTGCTGCTCCACGACATCGGGTTTCTGTCCGACGATGATCCTCGTTTTGTCCGGACGGTGGCCGCGGTTGAACGGGAGCTCCGGCGCGGCGATTATATTTACCGCTATGTGGAGACGGATGATTTCGGCGTTCCCCAAAACGCTTTTGTGGTCTGCACCTTCTGGTATATTTACGCGCTGGCTGCCCTGAACCGCGGCGAAGAAGCCCGCGCGCTGTTTGAAAACCTCCTGTCCCGCCGAAGCCGCCACGGGCTTCTGGCCGAGCACATCGATCCGCGCACGGGAGATCCCTGGGGGAATTTTGTTCAGACCTACAGCATGGTGGGCCTGATCAACTCCGCCATCCGCCTCAGCAGGCGCTGGGACAGTGCGTTTTAGAAGAGGGGGGCGGATGAGCCTGCAAAGCATCAAATCTTCCCGATCGCTTCGCCTTACGCTGCGCTTTGTCATTCCCCTCGTGCTGGCCATGGCGCTCCTGGCTTTCGCGGTGTTGCCTCTGGTGGACAAGCTGACGCTGCACTGGTCGGTAAGGGATATGGATATCCGGTCAAAGCTGGTGACCAGCACCATCCAGGACCCCCTGGCCGAACTTCTGGAACAGGGCAACAAAAGAAAAATTCAATCCCTGCTTTCCCGCGCCACGCAGGATGAGCGTCTTTTCGCATTGGGCTATTGCGATATTCAGGGAAAGCTGCTCTTCAAAACACGGGATTTCCCCGACATCCTCGGCTGTTCTGTTCCGGATCCGTCCGTCCGGAAAGCGTCTTCGCTGCTGGAATTGCCGCAGGGGCTGGTGCATGTTGCCGTCAATCCCTTTTTGATTGAGGGACTGCCGATGGGTTCCCTGATGGTGCTTCACGACATGAGCTTTGTCAGGCAGCGAAGCGAGGATACGCGAAAATACCTTCTGGTTCTGTTTGCCGTTCTTTCTTTGGTGACCTCCGTGATTACGGTGCTGATCGCCCATTTGAGCTGGCGCGGCTGGATGACCGGTGTTCGCGCCCTGCTGCGCGGCGAAGGCCTGATCAAACCTTTTGCCAAATCTTCCAGCTCCGAGCTTCAGCCGCTGGTGGGCGATCTGCGCGCCCTTCTGCGCACGATGGATGCGGAAAAGCGCATAGCCGATGATCTCACCATTTCCTGGAATCCGGATTCGCTCCGCAGCCTGCTCTTTAAACAACTGGCCGGGGAGCAGATTCTCGTCGTTTCCAACCGGGAACCTTACATTCACATGAAAGGAAAAGAAGGGATGGAGGTTCAGCGCCCGGCCAGCGGACTGGTGACGGCGGTGGAACCGGTCATGCGCGCCTGTTCGGGGATATGGATTGCCCACGGCAGCGGCACAGCGGACCGGGAGGTGGTGGACAAAAAGGATCATGTCCGCGTGCCGCCGGAACATCCGGAATACACGCTGCGGCGCATCTGGCTTACGGAAGAAGAGGAACGGGGCTACTACTACGGTTTGGCCAACGAGGGCCTCTGGCCGCTGTGCCACATCGCGCATGTGCGCCCCGTCTTCCGGACCGCCGACTGGAACCGGTACGTGGCGATCAATCAGCGGTTTGCCGATGCGGTGGTCCGGGAAGCCGAACGGGAGGATCCGGTCGTTCTGGTTCAGGACTACCATTTTGCCCTGCTGCCGGGTATGCTCCAACAGGTCCTTCCCAAAGCAACGATCATCACCTTCTGGCACATCCCCTGGCCCAATCCGGAATCCTTCGGCATTTGCCCGTGGCGGGAAGAAATTCTGCGAGGCATGCTGGGAAGCACGATTCTCGGTTTCCACACACCTTTCCACTGCAAGAATTTTCTGGAAACCGTGGACCGCTATCTGGAAACGCGGGTGAATTATGCTTCTTCCACGATTTCTCACGGCGGCAATCTGACGCTGGTCGAAGCGTATCCGATTTCCATCCAATGGCCGTCGCCGTGGCAGGATACGCAGCCGCCGGTTGCCCGCTGCAGGGAAGACATCCGGCAGGAGCTGAACCTCGGGCGGGATATCTTGGTGGGGCTCGGTGTTGACCGGCTGGATTACACCAAGGGGATTCTTGAGCGTTTGAGGGCCGTCGAATGCCTGCTGGAGACGCATCCGGACTTGGTCGGCCGGTTTTGTCTCATTCAGATCGCCGCTCCATCGCGATCGGTTCTTGAAGAATACAAGGCCTTTGAGTCCCGCGTTCGGGCTTTGGCCGAACGGATCAACGCGAAATTTTCCCGAAACGGCTATCAGCCGGTTCATCTGAAAGTGGAGCATCACGAACCGCGGAACATCAACCGCTACTACCGCGCCGTGGATGTCTGCCTGGTAACGAGCCTGCATGACGGCATGAATCTGGTGGCCAAGGAATTCGTGGCGGCCCGCGACGACGAACGGGGAGTCCTCGTGCTCAGCCGTTTTACCGGAGCGGCCCACGAGCTGTATGAAGCCCTGATCGTCAACCCCTATCACATCGAACAGACGGCCGACGCCCTTTATCAGGCCCTCACCATGCCCGAATTCGAACAACAGGCGCGGATGCGCAGCATGCGGTCCATGGTGAGAGATTTCAACGTTTACCGGTGGGCGGCCCGGATGCTTCTGGATGCGGCGCGCATCCGCCGGCGCGAGAAGCTGGCGGAACGGATTGGTGTCGCGCTATGAGGCTGGACCTGCCCGCTGTTTATCTCTTCGGAAGGACCGCCTGCTCCGTCCTCGATCGTTTTCTGGATCGGTCAACACTCTTTGCCTTTGATCTCGACGGCACGCTGGCGCCCATCGTATCGGATCCGGACGCCGCCGGAATCTCCGGGGCTGTTCGGGAGGAATTATCCGTTCTAGCCGGGATGGCGCCCGTTGCGATCATTACCGGGCGTTCCCGCCCGGATGCCCTGCGGCATCTGGCGTTTGCGCCTCGTTATCTGGTCGGGAATCACGGCGCGGAAGGGCTTTCGGGATGGAAGGCGCGGGAAAAAACTTTTGTCCGCACGGCGCAGGGCTGGCAGTGTCAGCTCGATACACTCATTCCGGTGGAGGAACGGAGAGGCATCGTGGTGGAAAATAAGGGCTCAACGATTTCCATCCACTACCGGCACGCCGAAAACCGGAATAAAGCACATGCCATAATTCGACGGGCAGCCGGCCGGCTGGTTCCGCCGCCCAGACTTGTCAGGGGCAAGTGCGTCGAAAATTTAATTCCCGAAGGCGCTCCGGACAAAGGCGCTGCTCTGAAGCTGCTCATGCGGCAGGCGGGGTGTGCAAAGGCGTTTTTTGCCGGAGATGACGAGACGGACGAAGATGTTTTCCGTCTGAACCATCAACGCATTCTCGCCGTCCGTGTGGGCCGCAAGAATGACAGCGGGGCCCGTTTCTTTCTGCGGGATCAATCTGAAATCGTTCGTCTTTTGCGCGAGATCAACCGGATTCTCGGGCGGACCTGATCCCGGCTGTTTGATGGCCGTTGGTCATGTTTTGATGACTTCCCGGGCGATGACCACGCGCTGAATTTCCGATGTGCCTTCATAGATGGTTGTGGCGCGGGCATCCCGGAACAGGCGTTCGACCTTGTACTCTTTGGTGTAGCCGTAGCCGCCGTGGACCTGCAGCGCCATGTAGGCGGCCTTGTTGGCCGTTTCCGAGGCGAACAGTTTGGCCATGGAAGCCTCTTTGGTGAACTTCAGTCCGCGATCCTTGCGGTCGGCCGCGGCCAGCGTCAGCCAGGTTGCCGCTTCAATCCGGGTTGCGGCATCGGCGATCATGAATTGAATGGCCTGGAACGAGTTGATGGTTTTTCCGAACTGGCGCCGCTGCTCAGTGTAGGAAAGCGCTTCATCCAGAGCCGCCCTGGCAATGCCGACGGCCTGGGAGGCGATGCCGATCCTTCCGCTGTCCAGGGCGCGCATGGCCACCTTGAATCCCTCGCCGGGATTGCCCAGCAGGTTCTTTGCGGGGACCTCGCAGTCTTCGAACACCAGTTCGACGGTATTGGAGGCCCTCAGCCCCAGCTTGTCTTCTTTGGTTCCGATTTTAAAACCGGGCATTCCTTTTTCGATGATGAACGCAGAGAGGCCTTTTGTTCCTCTTTCCTGGCCCGTCCGGGCGATCAGGTTGACGACATCGGCATACTGGCCGTGCGTGATAAAGACTTTGGTGCCGTTGATGATGTATTTGTCTTTCCGAAGGACGGCGGTGGTCGTCATCGAACCCGGGTCTGAGCCGGCGCCCGGCTCCGTCAGAGCAAACGCGCCGAGGAGCGATCCTTCCGCAAGTCCCATCAGCCATTTTTCTTTCTGCTCCGGGCTGCCGAACCTGAGAAGCGGCTCCGTGGAGAGATTGGCGACCGACATGGTGACTGCGCTCGACGCGCACGCATAGGCGATTTCCTGCAGCGCCAGAGAATAGGCCACCGTGCCCGCGCCGGAGCCGCCGAGTTCAGGCGGCACCATCATGCCCAAAAGGCCGAGCCCCCCCATTTTTTTGACCGCGTCCATCGGGAAAATGCCCTGACGCTCCCATTCGGCGGCCATCGGTTCCAGCTCTTTTCTGGCAAAATCTCTGGCCATGAGCCGGATCATTTCCTGTTCGCTTGTAATTTCAAATGCCATGGTTGGTTCCTTCAGGGAATATACAGAACGACGAGAAGTTTCGTTTTATCGGAGGAAGGATTGCTCAGCGCGTGATGCAGCGCCGAATTGAAGTGAATGCATTCGCCCGGACTCAACAGACTGGTGTTTTTGCCGACCGAAATGGAAAGCTTTCCCTTTAAGACATAGACGAACTCTTCCCCTTCATGGTGGTATTCCACGCCTTCGTGGGCGGTGTTGGGTTCTATGGTGACGAGATACGCGCCCAGGTGCTTATCGGCGCCGGATTTGGTCAACTGCGTATAGGCGTAGGAACCGGCGCGCTTTTTCTGGCTTTTGACTCTGGAGGATGCTTTTTTGTTTTCGTCGCCGTTAAGCTGGGCGACATCCACTTTCAGCGTGCGGCTCAACTGCAGAACGAGAGCCACCGGGGCGGTGGTTTCATCCTTTTCAACCTTTTCCAGCAGGTCGACCGGATAGCCTGTTTCATGCGCCAGGTCCTTAATGCTCAGCTTTCTGCTTTCGCGGTACGCCTTGATGCTCTGACCGAAGGACTTCTTGTGTTCTTTGACTTTTGCCATGGGCTTCATCCTGTAAAAAAGAGGGTCACTTGATCTTCTGCAGCATTTCTCCCATCATTTTGTGAACCAGGTTAATGGCTTTCAGCGGACGGATCATCACCTTGAAATCGGTGATTCTGCCGTCTTCACCCCAGGTGATCATATCTACGCCGTTGATGGAGATGCCGTCGATCACCGTCAGAAATTCGAGCACGGCGTTGTTGCCGGAAATGACTTCCCGCAGATATTGAAACGTGTCGTTGTTGAGGACGTGCAGGGCCGCTGTCAGGTACAGCGTGGTAATCGGCTTTCCGGCTTGCGGCGTATGGACCACGGGGGAATGAAAGACGACATTTTCCGCGAGAATGCCATCCAGGCCCGCTGCGTCTCTTTCTTTGACCAGTTTGTGCCAGGTGGCGATGGTGTTTTCAATCATGGTTGCACCTCTTTCTTATTGGCCGGGAACGATGAGCTTGGAGGCTTCCTGCCGCTCCATCTCCTGCGCTTCGGCGATCATGCCCTTTACCGCTTTTTCAATGGCGTCGGGCAGCTTGGCTGCCGCTTCAGGGAGCGTTTTGGCGCCTTCAATCAGACACTGAACCGGGATGGGTCCGTTGGGGGACATGAGTTGAGCCATCCCGGTGAAAAGGGGTTCCCGGCTCTCATCAGGCGAGCCGTCGATGTTGACCGGCGAAAGACGCCGGATGGTGGCGAAGGTCAGGTCCGTGAAAGACTCTTCTTTGTAAAGATTGTCGGGATTGATCTTAATGTTTGTGATTCTGGGCTCGTCCGCTTCGCTCATGATGGTCTCCTTTTAAGATGGGGTGATGGCTCATGCCCCGAACAAAATAAAAGGAAACGGTGGGCAAAACGGCCTCCTTTCTTTCGGATCATTGACCGCTTTCCTACACTGAAAAAGCATGGGGGTCAAGGAGGGATGTGAGGGAATGATGGATGGTGAAAAACAGGCAAGAGGCATTAGGCGATGGGCGATAGGGAAAAGCTCATGGCTCATAGTAAAAAGCGACGAGCGATGTGTAGGGAACGGTTTTAAACCGTTTTTTGCAGGCGCAGATCATGGGTGAATGTAGTAGGGAACGGTCGCGACCGTTCCCTACGGGCGATGGGTAACAGGTCATAGGCGATGGGCTGATCCTTTAACCCAGATTTTCCATTAGATGATTTTGATCGAATCAACTGATTTGCGCGTGATAGTAGTTGAAAGAACGAACGTAACATGCTCTAATGGAAACCATTAGAAATACATTATGCATATCAGCATGTTACGAGG
>JAAZOZ010000160.1 GCA_012797505.1 Smithella sp.
CGCTCGATGCCTCCCATGTCCCGGACGCGGCGGATTTTTGCCATGGGGCCGCTGTGCTGATTCAGCCGGCGCGCCATCACCTGGTAGAGCGTTTCGATCACCATGGTGCTTTTGCCGGAGCCGGAAACGCCGGTTACGGCGGTCAGGACGCCCGTCGGAATCCGAATGTCGATGTCTTTGAGGTTGTTTTCCGACGCGCCTTCCAGAACGATGTGGCGGCCCCTGACCTTGCGCCAGGCGGGAAGCCCGATGGATTTCCGGCCGGAGAGGTAGAGCCCGGTGAGCGACGTTTCGCTTTGCAGCACTTCGGCGGGGCTGCCCTGAAAAATCACCTCGCCGCCCTGGGTGCCCGCGCCCGGCCCCATATCGACGATGTGGTCGCAGGCCAGCATCATGTCGGCGTCGTGCTCCACCACCAGCACCGTGTTGCCCATGTCGCGCAGCTTCTTGAGCGTGTCGATCAGGCGCAGGTTGTCCCGCTGGTGCAGGCCGACGGTCGGTTCGTCGAGCACATACAGAACGCCCATCAGTCCGGAGCCGATCTGCGTGGCCAGCCGGATGCGCTGGGATTCGCCGCCGGACAGCGTGGAGGTCGATCGCGCCAGATTCAGATAATCCATGCCGACATTGAGCAGAAAGGAAAGGCGGTTTTTGATCTCCTTTAAAACGCGTTCGACAATCTTCGTTTCCTGACCGGAAAGCTTTAGCCCTTCGAAAAATTCAAAGCATTCGCGAATGGACATCAGGCACAACTCATAAATGTTCCTGCCGCCCACGGTTACGGCCAGGCTTTCTTTTTTCAACCGCGCGCCGCCGCAGGTTTCGCAGGGCCGCAGGTCAATGTAGCGGGCCAGGTCACTGCGTACGCCGGTGGACGCGGTTTCCCGCCAGCGGCGCTCCAACTGCCGGATGACGCCTTCAAAGGGGCGGTGGACGAAGTAGCGTTTGTCCGGACGGTCAATGTGAAATTTGATCTGTTCCGTTCCCGATCCATACAGCAGAACCTTGCGGATTTTTTCCGGCAGATTGGAAAACGGCATATTGATGTCGAAATCATAATGTTCCGCCAGTGTGTCCAGCAGGTTAAAGTAGTAAAGCGAGCTGCGGTTGGCCCAGGGAGCAATGGCGCCTTCGCGCAGAGAAAGGCCCGCGTCGGGCACCACGAGATCCGGCGCGAAGTGCATCCGCGACCCCAGACCGTTGCATTCGGGACAGGCGCCATAGGGGTTGTTGAACGAAAATACGCGGGGGGCAAGAGGCGGCATGCTGATGCCGCAGTCCGGACAGGCATATTTTTCGGAATACAGGGTCTCTCCGCCGTCAGCGGCGGCAATCCGGACCAGCCCGTCGCCTTTATGGACGGCAATCTCCAGAGAGTCCCGCAGCCTCTTGCGGATGCCGTCCTTCATCACCAGGCGGTCAACGATCAGATCGATGTCGTGGCGTTTGGTTTTGGAAAGAACAAGGTCAAGGGACAGGTCGCGGATTTCGCCGTCAATGCGAACCCTCGCAAAGCCTTCTTTCTGGAGCTTCTTCAATTCTTTGGCAAACTCGCCTTTTTTGCCCCTGACCAGCGGGGATAAAATGCTGAAGCGCGTCCCTTCGGGCAGGTCGAGCACGCTTTGCATGATGCTGTCGATGGTTTGCGACTGGATCTCCCGACCGCAGTTGCTGCAATGGCAGACGCCGATGCCGGCGAACAGCAGGCGGAAATAATCGTAAATCTCCGTGACGGTGCCCACGGTGGAGCGCGGATTGTGGCTGGCCGCCCGCTGTTCGATGGCAATGGCGGGCGAGAGGCCTTCGATGGACTCCACATCCGGCTTGTCCATCTGGCCGATGAACTGGCGCGCGTAGGTTGAAAGCGACTCCACATAGCGGCGCTGACCCTCGGCGTAGATGGTGTCAAACGCCAGGGAGGATTTGCCCGAGCCGGAAACGCCGGTGATGACCACCAGCCGGTCGCGGGGAATATCCAGTGAAATTTTTTTGAGATTGTGCTGGGACGCGCCCTTGATTCTTATCAAATCCATGGCCGGAATTGCCGTTTCTTAAAGCCGGATGTCAATGAAGGATTTTTTGCGGAGCTCAGCCATCCATTCGTCATACTTTTTGTTGACTTTTTCATCTTCAATTTTTGCCTTGATTTCATCGCGCACCACGGGCAGGGGCTTCAGCCCCGCCCCTTTTTTGTCCACGACCACCAGCAGGAGAAACCCCGCTTCGGTTTCGAGAACTTCGCTGACCTCCCCCACGGGAAGGCTGAAGGCCGCCTTTTCAACTTCCGGCATCATGACGCCCCGTTCCACAAAGCCGATGTCGCCTCCTTCAGCCGCGGCCGGGCCCCTGGAATAGCGCGCAGCCATCACTTCAAAGCGCTCGCCTTTCAGGATGCGTTCGCGCAACTGATTCGCCTCGGCCCGGACCCGGTCGCGCGCTCCGCTGTCCGCTCCCTCCGGAACCGGCAGAAAAATCTGCCGGATGTGCACCGCTTCCCGGCCTTCATAGTCCTCGCGATGTTTGTCGTAATACTCGCCGATTTCTTCATCCGTCACCAGAATCCGCGACTGCACCTCGCGTCGCAGAAGCCGCATGCGCAGCATCTGTCCCCGAATTTCCTGTTTGGCGCTCTCCAACGTCTTGCCTTCTTCGGCCAGTTTTTTCAAATAGTCCTGCATGGTCAACCGGTTTTTGGCCAGCATGTCCTTGACCATGCCCATGACTTCTTCATCTTTGACGGCCGCAATGCCGACGCCCGGCTTTTTCGCCTCCTGTTCGATGAGGATCTGATCAATCATCCGCTGCAGAAAAGCCGCCTCGCCCTGCTTAAGAAACGCTTCCTTGTCCGGGCCCTTATAGTTGGCCTCAATGTGAGCGGCATAGGGCGCAAATGCCCGGTGGAGTTCAGAAAGTGTGATCACTTCGCCGTTGACGACGGCGACGATTCTGTCCGCCACGCCGGCGGCCGCCGGCGCACTGATCAGCAAAACGGCAAGGATGACTGCAAAACCCGTTTTATAAGCCTTCACGTAGTTCCCCCTGTTGAACGATCGTTATGATGGTGTGTTCTCCCTGAGAACATTTATTTCCTTTTTCACGACGGCCTTCATCTTCAAGTTGTTCAGCCAGGCGTTGAAAGCCGCTTCTTCTTTTTGCGCCCGGAGAACATCCAGAAGTTCCTGCCGGCATTCCGCAAAGGATCGAGCCCGGGCCGGCTGAATGTCCGTGACCTTTAAAATGTGGTATCCGTAGGCGCTTTTGACAATGGGGCTCGTTTTGTGAAGCGGCAGAGTAAAAAGCGTCTTGTCCAGCGGTTCCGGCATGGTATCGCGCGCGATCAGCCCCAGGTCCCCGCCGCGGACCGCTTCCGGCCCGATGGAAAACGCCTTGGCCAGCAAGGCGAAGTCTTCACCCCTCTCCAGCCTCTCTTCGACTTCCCTCGCCTGATCGAGATCCGGCGTGACAATCTGGGACGCCCGAACCCTCGCTCCGGATCTGCAGAAGTCGGGATGCTCCCGGAAATAATCCTCCGCTTCATCTTCCGAAACGCGGACGGCCGCATGGACCTCCGCGGCCACCAGCTTTTCGAACAGCATCTCTTTTTTCAGCGCTTCGCGCCAGTCTTCATATCGCACATTTTTCCGGACGAGCAAATCAAAATAATTTTCGCCGTAATCTCCGCGGATTTCGAGCAGTCTGTTTTCCAGCTCGGTCTCGCTGACCGAAAGGCCCAGCTCGCGCGCCCGCTGGAGAACCATTTTCTCCGTAATCAGCGCGTCCAGAATTTCCTCCTCCAGGCGCATGCGTTTGCCGGATTCGCCCTGAAGAGCGCGAAGCGAAAACAGTCCCTTGCGGTCGCCCAGCCGCGCCCGGTATTCCTCCAGGTAAATTTTTTCGCCGTTGACCGTCGCGACGTGCGGGCGCCCGGCTTCCTGCCGCCCGCAGGCGGAAACAAGGCAAAGGGCGCAAAGCACGGCCAGGGGCGCCAGCGTCCTCCATTGCCGAACCAGGTTTTGCAAAAGCGCCTTCATCACGCGCCGTTTCCCCGAACGTTTGCATCACTACAGAAAACCAAGAATGACGGTCTCGTAAAAAGTAATTCGAGCCGTCACCCCGGCGAAGGCCGGGGTCCATAACCCACTGTACTTACTGGATACCGGCCTTCGCCGGTATGACGAAAAGGTGCCGAAATTGACTTTTTACCAGTTCATCAAGAAATAATTCCGGTGAAGGC
>JAAZOZ010000161.1 GCA_012797505.1 Smithella sp.
AGCTCCGGCATCCGGGAGATGGCGCAGCTTCTGTTTGAAAAAATCCAAACGATCAAGGACATGCTCCTGGAAATCGAAAGCTACGATATCATTTTACTCGACACGGGCGCGGGCATTTCGGACGTCGTTTTGCAGTTCAATTCTCTGGCCGGTTTAAACATGATCGTCATCAATCGGGAGCTCACCAGCCTGACCGACGCCTATGCCATGGTCAAAGTAATGCATCAGACATTCGGACGGAAGTCGTTCGGTATTATCACCAACAACGTCGCCGACAGCAAGGAAGGGGAATCCATATTCAAAAACATCGACACGATCAGCCGGAGATTTCTGGGCTTTTCGCTTTCCTGGCTGGGCTCCATCCGTCAGGATGATATCGTGCCGAAATCCATTTTAAAGCAGGAAATTCCCGGTTGATAAGAACTTCCTTTTTGTGTCGTGGAGTATATTTAGCCGTCTCTTGTATGTCAAGAAGATTTGGACCACAAGATATAGGAGATGGATGATTGAAACGGATCGGCGCTGTATTACGCACATCATCTTTTTATGATTATATCCTGTAAAGATGCCTGACAAGAGCCTTTAGGCCGGCATTCAGGCACATCTGTCCGTCACATCCTGTTTTTGTGTTGTCAGGGCGTTAGGATTGAATGTAATCATCCCACGAATATTCGGGGTCGGCGTAGGCGTCGGTTTGCGGATGTGGCGCATGAGTGAGATCATCAGAAGGGGCGTATTCAATGTTTGGCGGGTCATGGATTTTGGGCGGCGGTCGTGATCGGACAAGCCAGAGCCCCAGGTGGGTGAGGATATCCCGGATAACCAACGGGTCTTCGATGAAGCTGATGATCCGCATGGCGCCTTTACATTTGGGACAAATTAAGGGGTCAACTTCGTAAATCTTCTGAATCAGTCTTGCCCAGTTTTTCCGGAGCGCTTTATTGTTTTCCACAGGATCGAGAATGCCGGGAACGACATCGTCCGTTCCTTTTGCTTTCCGTTTACCCCGCGCGACATTGCTGTAATAGCCATAGTAGCGCACCATCTGCTCGCCCCGGTTGGGGATGTGGGAGCACATAGCCGCCAGCCATTCCATGGCGGGGAATGTCTTTTGATCCTTGCCGTCTTTGGCGCGATAGACGACAGTTCCTTCCTGTCGCAGATACTTCATACGTTCCTGCGAGAAGGAGGCCCGGATGATGTAACGCGCCAGATTCTCCATCGCCGTGTCATCTTTCGGCGAAATCCGGTTGCCACAGAAGACATTGAAGCCGGAATGCCGCCATGCGGAAAGCATCCGCACCATCTCTTCCGTGATCCTGCCCCTTTTCAGGAGCAACCTGAAGACCTTGTGCCGGAAGATGGCTTCCAGCTTCTTGAGTTCCAAAGGCGGCGCGACTCTGAACATCCCTTTATCGCCGTAAAAGCATCCGTCGGTCAGAAGGATGTGGCAGTGCGGATTAAATCCGAGAAAGTCGCCGAAGGTCTGGACGGCGATGACCGCGCCGGGGATGGGCTCTTTTTCCGGCACGGCCTGCTGCATAAATAATTTCAGGGATTCCCAGGCCGAGCGGCTGAGGGCGGCAAGCAGTTTTCGATCATACAGAAAATACCGGCGAAGAATCTTGGGAATACTGAACACGAAATGCCGGTGGGGAATCTTTTTGAGGACATCCATACAGAGCCACTCGCCGAATTCCACCACGCGCTTCTGGTGGCAGGAAGGGCAGAAATGGCGGCGCTTACACGAGAACGCCAAAAGATATTCGTGTCCGCAGTCATTACATCTGATACGGGCGAAACCCTGATGCAAGTCGCCGCAGTCGAGGTATCGGTAGATCACTTTTTCGATATAAGGCCGCCAGAAACCGTAATCCCGGGAAAACCGGTCATCATAAATCTGCATGAAGGGTTCAAAGTAATCCTCCACGCAGGAATAATAGTCCGAGTCCTGCGGCCGCCGGGGGCGGTATTCCTTCGCCGTTAATGTCATGTCTTGCCCGATTCAAATTTGGGATGAGGCTGTTCTGATCGAGCAAGACCATAGTAGAACGTGCGTTCTGTTGTCAAGTGTATTGATTGTTCGTGAAAGCTTTAATCTGAAACTGAAACCGGACGATGCGTTTGCTGTAGGCGGAAATATCCGGTTCATGCGTGACCAGCACAATGGTGATGCCTTTTTGCGGACGCCCTGGAGGTGAGGGTTGTTTTGGACAGGCGAGTTGACGGCAAAGATGTCTTGGAGGAGATCGCCAAAGCGAGCGCGCGGTTGTTTGGGCCGGGGGTCCGGGTCAGGATTGATCCTGTATCACAGATTCCCCACGATCAAACCGGTAAATATAAGGCTGTTATTCCTTGGGACGCGAAAGGCCCGGCGGTTTGACAGGAGAGGTCTTTTATGTTTAAAAACAGAATAAGATGTCTGGGGATTTTATTGACCCGCCGGTGTAATTTGAATTGCATGTATTGTTACACGGATAAGGGAAATGATCCTTCCGACATTTTGACTCTTGCAGAGTGGAAAGATGTCCTGACCCAGGCCAGAGACATGGGGTGCCACTGGCTTTCGATCGCCGGTTCGGGAGAGCCAATGATGGATGACCGGGTGATCCCCTTGCTTGAGTATGCCCGGACATTGGGGCTTTCCTGCAATCTTGTCACAAATGGTTCTTTCATTGACCCGGAAAACGCGGCCTGGTTCTGGAAGTAAATCTGTTTCGTAATACATAATAAAATCTCCTCTCTTTTTTCCTTTGAGGATTAGCAAAAGCGCGGACAGCGCCAAAAATAGTCAAGGGCGGGGAAAGGAAAAGGAAGATTTATTTACGGCATTCCGCTTGCCTCCGCAGACCTTCCGCCGCAGCACAACAACAATTAAATCCTGCGGCCCATGAAAGTTTGCAAACGGCATGACGGAAATAAATACTCTTTTCCGGTGCGCAGCATTCCCCGTTTATGCACCCTTGACGATTTTTGGGAACTTTTGCTAACCTAAGGAAAGTAGAGAGAGGAGGGTACCTTATAGGATTGCGTTGGTTCAGCAACGCATCGGTCAAGCAGACCTTTGAAAACCATTGATTGCGCAGACCGACCGTGCCGCTTCAAGCGGCACTGGCGCGTCTGTTCAGCGCCAGAAACGGCGCTGCACGAAGCGAACAATTAAAAGCGGGGGCGAGCAGCTGCGTCCGGGCTAAAACAACTGACTCTGCATGGGACGTGACAGCCGCTTCTGGCTGGCGCGGCCCATGCTACCTCGGAT
>JAAZOZ010000013.1 GCA_012797505.1 Smithella sp.
CTTCAGCCTTCGGTCTTCAGCCTATATACCTGATAACCATTTCCGCGTAGCGTTGCGCCGCGCCCCGGTTGGCCAGGACAACCGCCCGGCCCCGTTCGCCGCGCGCCTGTGCATCCTGCGGATCGGCATGCGTTTGCAGCATTTTTTCCAGCAGCTCGCGGGCGCTGTGAATACGAATGCCGGCGCCCGCCGCTTCCAGGAGCGCGGCTTCCGAGCTGAAATCATCCATGGAGGGGCCGTAAAAAATCACTTTTCCCCAGGCGGCCGCTTCCAGAATGTTCTGGCCGCCCCTCGGCACGAGCGAGCCGCCGCAGTAAACCACCGTCGCCAGCGCATACGTCTTGAAAAGCTCGCCGATCACATCGACGACGATTACTTTTTCATCCCGGCGGGACTGCCCGTTGCTCATCTGCGTCGCCGTGATGACATCGGGGAATCCCGACTCCCGCAGGAGCCGGACCACATCGCCTGCCCGTTCGACATGGCGCGGCACGACAATCAGCCGAAAATCCGGATCGCGCGCCAGCAGTTCCCGATAGACCCCGATCACAACGTCTTCTTCGCCCGGATGCGTGCTTCCCGCGACAAGAAATTTCTCGTGGGGACGCGCATGAAAGCGGCGGGCGATATCCTCCCGCAGGGCCGGCGATGCCATCGCCGCCAGGGCATCGTACTTGGCGTTGCCCAAGATGCTGATCTTTGCCGGATCCATGCCCATGCCGGCAATCCGGGAGGCGTCCACTTCGGAAATCATCCCGGCGGCGTCCACATTTTTCAGAACCTGACGCCAGAAAAACCGCGTCCGGCGGTATCTGGAAAAGGAGCGGGAGGAAAGACGGCCGTTCACCATCACGGTGGAGATATTCCGCCTGCGGCAGGCAGCCAGAAAATTGGGCCACAGCTCCGTCTCCACCGGAACAAACACCTCCGGACGGACGACATCCAGCATATGACCGACGCTGAACGGAAGATCAAGAGGGAAATAAATAAACGCGTCCGCGTCCTTCACCAGTCTTTGCGCCATGCCCTGGCCGGTTTCCGTCGATGTCGAAAAAATAATCCGAACGTCCGGCCTTTTCGCCTTCAACGCCGCGACGACCGGCGCGGCGGCGGTCACCTCTCCCACGGAAACCGCGTGAACCCAGACGCGCCGTCCGGGCGCGATGCCCGCCGGCAGATGATCCTGACGCGCGCCCAGCTTCTGGAGAAAACTGTGGCGGTACTTGCCCGTAAGCAACATTTTGAGCAGAAAGAACAGCAGTCCCGGAACCGCCGCGACCGCCAGAAGCATGTTATAGAACAATCTCATGCGCGCATCTTTGATTTTTTCAGCTTTGGTGTCAAGAAAATCCTTCGGATAGGTTATTAGGCTGAAGACTGAAGGCTAAAGGTTATTTTGAGGGGCGCTTCGCGCCCATTCCTCTTTCCCTTCGGACTTCAGCCTTCAGCCTTCGGTCTTCTTTCGATCCTCGGCCTTCTTTCGATTGACAGTGCCCGGTCGTTGGTATATTGAAGAACAACGATTTGGAGAAAATCCTATGAAACTGATTGCTCCTTCGATTCTTTCCGCCGACGGCGGAAGGCTCGCGGAAGAAATCGCCGCGGTGGAAAAAGCCGGCGCGGACTGGATCCACGTCGATGTCATGGACGGGCATTTTGTCCCCAACATCACGATGGGGCCGGCCGTCATCAAGGCTTTGCGAAAAACCACCCGGCTGCCCTTCGACGTGCACCTGATGATTCAAAATCCGGACGATTACGTCGAAGCCTTCGCGGACGCGGGCGCGGATTATATTACCGTCCACGTGGAGGCGGCCACGCATCTGCACCGCACACTCGGGCAGATTAAAAAAGCCGGGAAAAAAGCCGGTGTTTCATTGAACCCGTCCACACCGCTGGGTTTTCTGGAGGAAATCCTCCCCGACCTCGACCTGCTTTTGATCATGTCGGTCAACCCCGGATTCGGCGGACAGCAGTTCATTCCAGGCTCTCTTGCCAAAATCAGACGGGCTGCTGATCTGCTCGCCTCCCTGCCGCAAAAACCTCTGCTGGAAGTGGACGGAGGGGTGAATCTGGCCAATATCGCCGCCATCGCGGGAGCGGGCGCGGATGTGCTGGTCGCGGGCGCGGCGGTTTTCGGAACGCCCGACTACGCACAAACCATCGCCGCCCTCAAAGCCGAAGCCAACAAATCATAAATTTCTTTAATGGGGCTTTTGCGGGGAACGGTCGCGACCGTTTCCTGTAATTCCCTTGAATTCATCAATTAGAACGATGGGTTGCAACCCATTGTTCTCGGGGAAAGCAAACTGACGAAAATCATTTCTTGGTAAACTGGTAACCCTACAACGACACATAATAAAATAAGTAATTGACAAAACAGACTGACTCTGTTACTTGTTTATCAAAACGAGGACAGGAGGTCGGCCATGATA
>JAAZOZ010000162.1 GCA_012797505.1 Smithella sp.
AATCTCGGAATCAACCACCTCGCGGCAAGCTGTCAAGGCATGAAACGAACATCATGATATCGCAGCAAGTTGCGCAGGATGAACGCTCGTCGGGCATCAACGGGATTCGACTTTCCGCCAGCAGCCGTCTTCGTAAACGATTTTACCCCTGTGGAGCAAATCGTCCAGATGCTTTCCGATCAGAACCCTTTCGTTGAATTCATACATCTCCCTGGGCTCGCGGGGCCTGCCGTAAATCAGCCAGGCCGCGCAGATCTCAGCGAGCGTTTTTGGCCGGTCCAGAAAAGCCAGCAGCTTCCCTTCCCGCTCATAAATCGTATTTTCGTAAGCCTCCCAGAGAGGCCCCGGATTTTCCTCGTACAGGCCCGTGTTGTGCGCTGCCACCCAGCGCCTGGCCGGTATCGCTTTGAGCTTGTGAATTGAGGCAAGCGTATCGGCAATGCCGGAGTAAGCATCGCCATACCACGGCCCGAATGACGTCAGATCGTAATCCCCCAAAAACAGCAGCCCTTCTTCAGGAAAAAAGAACGACAGATGGCCGGGTGTATGTCCGGGTGTGGGAATGACCTGTGCTGAAAGCCCGCCCAGATCCAACGTCTGGTCATCCCGGAAAAAACGCGCCGTTTGGCGGGGGCGGTAATCAAACGTTTCCAGCATTTCCTTCTGCCAGTAGTTTCGGGCGCCCTGGTCTTCAATCCCATACCAGTCCAGAAACGTTTCCAGATGAGTCAGCGGCGGAAAATCACGTTCGGAGACCCAAACGGGACAACCATCAAAGAGGTTCATGTAGCGAATATGATCTTCGTGCCAATGCGAAAGCCAGACCCCATCGACGCCTTCTTCCTTCAACCGCGTCAGCTTTTCCAGTGAAGAAGCGGGATCGATCACCACCCGCTCCTTATCGCCCTGCAGATAGAGCGAATGGTTGAAAGGATACTTGCCGCCGTTTTCACCGAAGATCAAACGAACCCTGCCGAACTGACGATCCTGCATGTCTAACGCCCCCAGTATGATGATGGTTGAATATAGAAAATATCCGGCCAAATTGCCAACAATAATTCCATAAGCGAAAACTCATTGAAACAATTTGTTTTTCCATTTACTGTATCTTGTGTTAACTCCTTGACACGAGATCATTGGTTTTCCACTACAACGCATCCAATGATAATAGGCCGTAGCGGAAAAGGCGAGCGGCGGCCAGGGAGTTGGGGATAAGGAGCATCAGGTCAGGTCGATGATCAAGGCAATTTTCTGGGATAATGACGGCGTTCTGGTTGACACGGAAGGCATCTTTTTCAGGGCCAATCAGGAGACGCTGGCGGATTTGGGCATTTCGCTTGGATGGGAGCAGTTTGAAGAAATTTCGCTTGTCCGGGGCGGGAGTGTGCTGCAACTGGCACAAAAGCCGGGGACGGAGGCGTTTTATAAACTGCGCGACAAGCGGGACGCTCTTTATGCAGACCTGCTGACGCGGGAGCCGCTGGTCATGGAAGGCGTCCGGGATGTGCTGGAGGCGCTTACGGGAAAATACGCCATGGGAATTGTAACCAGTTCCGGACATGAGCACTTCGAGATCATTCACCGGCGGTCGGGGCTTCTGCCTTATTTTCAATTTGCCCTGACCATGAAAGACTGCTCGCGTTTCAAGCCGCATCCCGAACCGTACCTGAAAGCGATCGCGCTTTCCGGCTGCCGGCCGGAGGAGTGCCTCGCCATTGAGGATTCGCCGCGCGGTCTTGTCTCCGCCGTAAACGCCGGGATCCGGTGCTTGGTGGTTCCAAGCCGATTCACCCGGGGCGGCGATTTTCCGGGCGCCTTTCAAATCCTGAACAATATCAGGGAGCTCCCAGCGACGCTGGAGGAATTGCAGGCGGGAATCCTGGATTAATGCTCAAGATTCCCCCTCCCCCTGCCCCTCCCACCCACAAGAGGAGGGGAGATCTCGATTACCATCACTTGGAGTTGCCTCTACCCCCGACCCTTCCAAAAGAGAAGGGGAGAGCGCAAGCAGAGTCAAAAACCATGATCCATTGTGACGCGGTCTTGCGGATCGGTCGGGGACCGATCCCTACGTAATTCCCCTCGGTATGATTTTCTAATTGCGACACAGCACAAAAACCTTTGCATAATGTCTCTTATGTCATTGCAAACGAAGTGAAGCCATCTCATCAGCATTTGATCATTTGAAGAGATCGCCACGTCGCTTCGCTCCTCGCGATGACAAAAGTGTAATTGTGCAAAGTTCTCAGCCCAAAAACAAACCTCTTGACCTTTTGGATGGAATATATTATTGGTCGAACCACCCGGCCAATTAGGCGGGAGGGAAAAGGAGCGTTGATCCCGATGGTCCAGAAGAATTTTGCAAGTCCGGTAACCCGTTCGCGCCTTCACGAAGAGATTGTCACCGTGATCCAGAAACAGATTATGTCCGGCCAAATAAAGGCGGGCGACAAATTACCCACGGAAAGGGAACTTTCGGAAAGTTTTCACGTCAATCGGGCCACCGTGCGCGAGGCGCTGCGCAAGCTTGAAAATCTCGACCTGCTGGAAATTCGTCACGGCGACGGGTTGTATGCCAAAAATTATCTGGAAAGCGGCAATTTCGACCTGATCAAGGCCGCTTTTACGATGGACGGCGGCAGAGAGGTAATGATGAATATTCTGGAGGCGCGCCGCTATCTGGTGCCGCAGATGGCCTATCTGGCGGCGCAGAGGCGCACGACAAAGGATCTGGAAGACCTGAAGCGCGTCGTTGACGATCCAGAGATGAGCATGCTGGAAAAGGACATCAAGGTTCACCAGGTCATCGCCCGCTCCACTCAAAATCTGCTTTCCACGATCGGGTTGAACGTTTTCAATCAGATATTCCGTGATTACGGGTATCTCTATTTCGACAGCCCCAAAAACATCGAGCGCTCCCGGAAATTTCACAACGAAATCTACGAGGCCGTCAAAAATCAGGAGGCGGAGCCGGCCCGAAAAATCATGAGAGAGGTTCTCGTTTACGCGGAAAAGGCGGTTCTGGCAAGCATCAAGGACAAAAAGCTTTAAAAGGAGCGGCGGGCATGGAACGGTTTATAGAAAAGAATCCTCATGAAAAATTTGACGTGATCGTCATCGGCGGGGGGATCAGCGGGGCGTCGGTTGCCTATGAAGCCGCCACCCGGGGATTGAAGGTGGCGCTGCTGGAAAAAAAGGATTTTTCCTGGGCGACTTCGGCGGCCACGTCCAAAATGATTCACGGCGGTCTGCGGTATCTGGTCAATGGAGAAGTGAGGCTGGTGCGGGAATCGCTGCGCGAGCGAAGAGTGCTGGAAAATATCGCTCCCAATTACGTCTATCCGCAGCCGATCATGATGATGCATCATAAAAAGCCGTTGAAGAACAATAAACGGGTTGTGAAAGTGGGCATGCTGCTTTACGACGCCCTGTCCTATGATAAAAATCGCACCTGGGATCCCTGCAAACGAATTCCGGCGCACAAAACGATTTCCCGCAGAGAGGTCCTGCG